>JBLHQQ010000009.1:0-23052 GCA_047625245.1 Candidatus Azotimanducaceae bacterium | reverse complement strand
CGCTCTAAGCACAAGGTAAAGACCGGGCATACAGTTTGTCGGCATCTTTTACTGATGATTAATGAGCCTGATAGTTTGCAACCAGAGCCGAGGGCTTCCAGACGTTTCCATGAGATGGCGGGTGAACATAGCTTTGGGCGGCAAAGCATGGGGCCACAAAGCAGTCGGCCACAAAATACGGGCCAGCTAGTGGGCGTGACCGATTTGTTCTCGCTACAAGCGATCCAGCAGTCGGCAGCAAATGATCTTCAGTTTTCTCTTGGATTCTAATGTTCGCGCCAGATTAAGATCCCGCCGAGCCAGGCAAATTCGTTGGCGGTTTGTTTCAGTTCTTCAGAACTGACCGCCGGCGAGCCTTTTTTCAGGTAGAGTTCTACATCCACCTGATTGTTTAGGTAGTGTAAATCCATTTTTAGAATGTCTTCACGAGAGATTTGGTTTCGCCATATCTCGTACAAATTGGTCCGAATAGCTTTTCTCAGGGGAGGCAGATCTTCGCTTTCGCGTGCTTCCTCAACAGCGTCATCCTCAGCATCGATATGGATGATGACATCGTTCACCTCCTGGAACTGATGCGCTAGTTTTCGGCTCACCCACTCGCCGATATGGTGTCCCTCAGACACGCTTATGGCTGGGTTTACCTGCAAATGAACTTCGACAATGGCGTCGCTGCCCATTCTTCTGGTGCGAATGCTATGGGCCTTTGTAACGCCTTCGACATCCTCGGTACTGATCTTAATGGCGTCAACGTATGACTCCGATAAAGCGGTATCAACCAGTTCTGAAACACTGGTCTTGATGAGGTCCCAGCCGATAATTGCGACCATCACAGCAACACCTATCGCCGCCAACAATTCTATCCAGTTGATGCCAACCAGAGCGCCACCAATGCCGACGAGAACTATTACGGAGGATAGGGAATCGGTTCGATGATGCCAGGCATTTGCTTGAAGTAACCTGGAACCCTGCCGCTTTCCGGTCTCCAAAGTGATTCGAAATAACCATTCTTTGACGAGGATAGATAGTGCAGCGGCCAGCAGCGCTGGCCAGCCAGGTACTTCATAAGAATCAACACTAAGCATGCGTTCGGTTGACTCGTAGACGATATAAGCGCCGACCAGCATGAGAAGGACGCCGAGGAAAAAAGTACCAAATGTTTCAAATCGAGCATGGCCGTAGGGGTGATCCTCATCTGGACCTTGACTGCCTACGGCATTGAACCCCCACACCATAATGTCCGTGATCAGATCTGACAAACTATGGACGCCGTCGACCACCAACGCATAGGAATTGGCAAAAGTCCCGACTGTGATCTTGATGATGCCCAGCCCAAGATCAACCACGCCACTCATGATGAGCAGACGTTGTGTTTCCTGTTTTGCGGTTTTGTCGGTTGTCACGCCTATCTCTCAGGGATAAAAAGTGAAGGTTACCAAATTTTAGAGCATAACCGGATACCAATACGCGAAAACTGTAGGGCATAATGTCCGGATGGAGAGGGTAGAAACAATTGTTATAGGTGGCGGAGTCATTGGTCTCGCCATTGCTGCGAGCCTAGCGCGCGATGGCAGTGAAGTTTTAGTGCTGGAGAAGAGCCCTGGGGTCGGTCAGGGCATCAGTAGCCGAAATAGTGAAGTGATTCACGCGGGGATCTATTATGCAGCGGACTCCCTTAAAGCCCGTTTGTGCGTTGAAGGTAAACATCGGCTGTATCAATACTGCGCTGAACGGAATATTCCTCATCAAAAGGTAGGGAAACTCATCGTGGCTACGGATTTGGGCGAGGAAGTTCAACTAGAGGAAATCGCCTCCAAAGCACAAACAAATGGCGTTGTGGATCTTGTTCAAGTTTCAATGCAGCAGATCAACAAGCTCGAACCTGAGGTGTCGAGCAAAGCAGGTCTACTGTCTCCCTCAACGGGAATCGTCAGTGCCCACGATTTAATCAATAGCCTGGTCGGAGACATCACAAATTTTGGTGGGCAGATTGCCGTTCATACCGAAGTTGAACACATTACGCGTCAATCTTCTGTGTTTGAAGTGGCGTGCAGTATCAAAGGAGAGGGTTATCAAATTGGGTCGGACCGATTAATCAATGCCGCAGGCTTGTCCGCTCAGCAAGTTGCCAGACATAGCGAATTCTTACCTTCGGTGGTTAACGTTCCGAAGCTTCACCTTTGCCGCGGGGTGTATTTTAGTTATTCCGGCAAGAGTCCCTTTGAGCGTCTAATCTATCCGGTACCTGAGAAAAATAGTGTTGGCCTTGGTATTCACGCGACTTTGGATTTGGGTTCTCAAGTTAAGTTTGGGCCCGATGCCGAATACATTCAGGATGAAGAGTATCGATTGCCCAATGTCATTCCGGACCGCTACATTAACGCCATTCGTCGCTATTATCCTGGGCTGGATGTATCCAAATTGTCTCCTGGATATGTCGGTATTCGTCCAAAATTGTCAGCAGACGGGGAATCTGCTCGAGACTTCTGTATCGAAGGTCCAGAACAGCATGGTATAGAAGGTTATGTGCAGCTTTTTGGAATCGAATCCCCAGGTCTGACAGCAAGTCTGGCGATTGGGCAGTATGTACGTGATCAAATTGCTACAATAGCGTCTTGACCTTCACCCTAGTTTAACTTTTAGCCTGCACTTCATGAATAGCCAACACCACGACCACAATGCCCACCACAACCATAGCCACTCGCATGGCGGGCATAGTCATATTCCCGCAGAGTTCAATAATATTAACTTGAGCTTCGTCATTGCCGTGGGAGCAAATCTAGCATTTACCATTGTCGAAGCTGTGTATGGATATTTGACCTCGTCGATGAGTTTATTGGCAGACGCTGGTCACAATCTGTCTGACGTCCTTGGACTTCTTTTGGCCTGGGGTGCTGCCTTTTTGGCGACACGAAAAAGCAGTGATGCCTATAGCTACGGATACAAGAAGACAACAATTCTTGCCGCTCTGATGAATTCTCTGATTCTAGTGCTGGCGGCAGGATTTATCGCCATCAAGTCCTTGGAGAAACTTTTTATGCCGTCTGATGTTGCGGCTATCCCGGTGATGATCGTGGCGACCATAGGTATTGCCGTCAATGCCGGAACCGCCATGCTGTTTATGAAGGGCAGCAAAGATGATCTAAACCTGCGAGGTGCCTACCTCCATCTTGCCTATGATGCCTTGATCTCAATTGGCGTGGTGATTGCGGCGATTATCATTTATTTCACGGGATACATGTGGATCGATCCCCTGATGGGACTCGTTATCGTCATTGTTATTCTGGGTGGCACCTGGGGTCTGCTACGAGACTCGGTGAACTTGATTCTGGACGCCGTACCCCATGATATTGACCTTAAACAGGTAAAAAACTATTTGCTAGAAATCGATGGCGTGACTGAAGTTCATGACTTGCATATCTGGGGCATGAGTACTCGAGAAAACTGCCTGACGGCTCACCTGGTTATGCCTGACAATACGCTTTGGGATTGCGAGGAAAGCTACGCCAATATCGGTCGAGATATGGAGCATCAATTTAGCATCCACCATGTCACTCTGCAGGTCGAGAAAGACCCGGACTGCACCAATAATGATTGTGATTGAGGTAGACTCTGTCAGAGTATCTTAAGGTGTGAAGCCATGACCAGTACCCCTAATCTAAATCAATTTATTCAGTCCACTGTCAGCAATCTCGATTTAGCACCGATCCTGCTGGACGAGCCTTCATCCATCGATGATCTGCCAACTCCCGCGCTGATTATTGATCTAGATGTGTTCGAACGAAACCTAAATAAAATGCAGTCTCATGTTAACGAGCATGGCATGGGGTTGCGGTGTCACACAAAGATGCATAAGTCGCCCATTATAGCTAAACGGCAGATCGAACTCGGCGCTATCGGTATTTGTTGTGCGACAGTAAGTGAAGCTGAAGTGATGGCGGCGGCGGGTATCGACAATATTTTGATCACCTCGCCGGTGGTGACAGACGATAAATTGCGACGGGTCGTGACCTTAGCTGAAAAGGTGGCGAGTCTTCAGATCGTCGTAGATCATATTCAAGGCGCAACTCGACTTAATGAATTGGCTGGAGAACGAGAAATTCATGTCCTGATCGATCTAGACCCTGGTATGGGTCGAACCGGTGTTGAACCGGGAGCGCCTGCGCTGGCGTTAGCCGAGCATGTTCATCTGCAATGTTCACGTTTGCAATTTGATGGTCTTCAAATGTACATAGGCAATTGTATGCATGTCCAAGGTTTTGAGGCGCGTAAAAGCAAGTACCAACATCTTTTGCAGAAGGGCGTTGAAACCAGGGCGTTGATAGAAGCCAACGACATTGAAGTCAAAGTGTTTTCCGGCGGAGGTACGGGTACCTACGATATGGAACCAGCTCTTGGCGTGTTGACTGATATTCAAGCAGGTTCCTATGCGTTCATGGATGTTGAATACCGCGATATTGGGGGACAGGACAATGACCAGATTTTCGGTGATTTTGAACCTTCACTATTTGTCCTCGCGACTGCGATCAGCCAACCTCAATCTCGATTGATTACCATGGATGCAGGCATCAAGTGTTTGGCGACGGATACCAGCCATCCAGAGTTTCGCGACATTGAAGGCGTGGTCTATCACTTTGGCGGTGACGAACATGGCATTGTGCAACTCAACAATCCCTCGAAGGAGATCAAGTTAGGCGATAGATTACCGATCATCACTCCCCACTGTGATCCGACGGTTAACCTATTTGACTATTACTATCCGTATCGGGCGGGTGAGGTGAATGAAATTTGGCCCATTAGTGCCAGGGGAAGATCTCAGTGATTCCTTGGTTTGAGGATTTTTCGGTTGGAGATGATTTCTCCAATGTGCCGGCGGTCACCATTACCGAAGGTTTTACAGCTGTACATCAGGCCATTTTTGGCGATAGGCTAAGGCTTCCGCTTAATCATGTGTTGAACGAAAGTGTCACCGGATCAAAGCGAGCTCTGGTGAATCCGTCCCTGGTATGCAACCTTGCGATCGGTCAATCGACAGTTCCTTCGCAACGAGTTTTGGGTAACTTGTTTTATCGTGGGCTACTGCTGCGCCAGCCAGTATTTGTTGGCGATACGCTGACCACAACGACCAAGGTTGTGGCGCTTAAGCAAAACAAGATTAAGGAAGGTAGACCGGCTAGCGGCATGGTCGCCCTTGAAATCCATACCACTAATCAACACGGCGAAACCGTTGTGCTCTTTTGGCGTTGTCCGATGATTCCCTGTCAGGATCCATCCGCTAACACTGGTCACGCCGATGATTTCGATGTGATGCCGTCAGAAATTAGTCAACAAGACCTGCTAGCGGCCATACCGAAATGGGATTTCGCGCCACTTTTCAGTACTCCTGTAAGCTCTGAGATTCAACTGAACCTTGGTGAGCGCGTCGAGGTGGAAGCGAGAGACACGGTGTGTCTCGCGCCTGAGTTGGTTCGATTAACGCAAAATCTAGCCATGACCCATACGGATGCTGAACGGAGCGTTTATGGAAGACGTTTAGTTTACGGCGGGCACACAATATCAATGGCCGCATCGTTGCTTTCAAGGGCAATTCCTAATTTAGTCACATTGTTAGGTTGGTATCACTGTGACCATACCGCACCTGTCTTTGAGCAGGACATCTTGCAGGTTTCATTTGCTGTTCTTGAGCAAACCCCGATAGAGAGAGCATCGCTGCTTAAATTGCATGTCGAGGTTTTAGCTACCCGAGGACAAAATGCGCCCACTAATGACACGAACATAAAAGTTCTGGACTGGAATCTCGCGGTGCTCACCGCTTAGATTCTCCCCGTATAGAGAAGGATAGTCGCCATGATTGATTGGAAAAACTGGTCCGGTAGCCAACAACATTTGGCTCGTCAGTTTGCTATGCCAGAATCCGAAGCATCGCTACTGAGCCTTCTGAATCAAGCCCAAAGTGAGAAGCTAACGATTCGAGCCATTGGCTCGGCTCATTCCTTTGTGCCATTTTGGACTGACGACATTCTTTTGTCTCTCGATCAAATGAAGGGTATTACAGAAATCAACACCACGAACCAACAGGTGACGATGTGGGCTGGCACTAAACTACACGAAATTGGCGTACCTCTCTGGCAGGCCGGATTGTCCATGATCAATATGGGAGATATAGATCGTCAGTCCATAGCGGGTGCTATAGGTACGGGTACCCACGGAACGGGACGTGATCTGCAAAACATTTCGAATCAAGTGGTTTCAATCCGACTGATGCAGGCAAATGGCGATGTTGTCACGCTTGACCGTGAGGATGGTGATTTGTTTTCCGCTGCACAGGTAAGTATGGGTACTCTTGGCATTGTGACCCAAGTGACCTTACAGGCAATCAAATCCTACCACCTGGTCGAGCGAACTTGGGAGGTAAGCGTTGAAGAATGCGGGGTGGCGCTAGAGGAACTCATTGAGGCCAATCGGCATTTTGAATTCTTCTGGGATCCATCGAAAGATCTTTGTCAAATGAAAACGTTAAACCCGGTGGGTATGGGCTTTACAGAAGGTGATTGTCCGGTGGGGCCAGCCCATGAAGTCATCCCTTCTGCTAGAGAATTCGAGTTCAATGAGATTGAGTTTTCAGTTCCCTACAATTCGGGCTGGGATTGTTTCCTTGAATTACGATCATTGATGAAAAATAAATATCCAGATGTTCGTTGGCCGCTGGAATACCGGACTCTCGCCGCAGACCAAAGCTTGTTAAGCAGCGCCAATGGTCGAAAGAGCGTGACTATCTCCGCCCACGAAAGTAACAGACGAGACCATGTGGCGTTTTTCCTCGACGCGGAAAATCTCTTTCGACGATATGATGGTCGACCCCATTGGGGCAAGGTCCATACCCACAAACAATCAGAACTGAGTGCTCTTCTACCCGGCTTCGACCGGTTTTGTGAGGTCAGGCGAGGCCTTGATCCCGAGGGTCGGTTCTTGAATTCATTCCTAAAAGGAATCTTCGGAACGGGCTGATTTTCCTGGAAAATCCTGGATCCCGTGTTCTTTCTGGCGGCGACTTTTAGGCGATTTGTGCTACAGTTGCTAAAATTTTCTAGGAGTTATCTTAGTGTTCGAATTGGTACAGGCAGGTGGTTGGCTAATGATTCCTATACTGCTCTGCTCGGTAATTTCCGCGGCTATCTGCCTCGAACGGTTCTGGACGCTCCGGTCCGCACAAATTGCCCCTAAAAGTCTATTGGCTCAGGTCTGGAACTGGATCAAGAGCAACGAAATGGACAACAAAAAGCTTCGAGAGCTCCGCGCTGGCTCACCCCTTGGACAGATTCTCGCCACCGGGATTGCCAACCACCGTCGCGGTCGAGAGCAAATGAAGGAAGCGATAGAGGAAGTTGCGAGCCAGGTGGTTCATGAGATGGAGCGATACCTTAATACCCTAGGAACCGTTGCGGCGATAACGCCATTGTTGGGTTTACTGGGTACGGTCATCGGTATGATCAAAGTATTTACTGCAATTCGCCTCGAGGGTACGGGAAACGCAGCGGTTCTTGCTGGAGGAATTTCTGAAGCGTTAATCACCACAGCGGCAGGACTTACTGTTGCGATTCCGAGTTTATTTTTCTACCGATTCTTTCAACGCAAGGTCGATGAACTGGTCATTAGCATGGAGCAAGAGGCGCTAAAGTTGGTGGAAGTACTGAACACTGATCGGCATGAAAAAACTGACCGTGCCGCGAAACCCGACTTCACTCAGACCTTGTCCTAAGTGAAAGTCTTAGTGAAGGGCTTAGAGAATGCTTCAGTGATCAAGCTATGAAGTTTGCACGACGAACCAGGGCGGAAGTAGAAGTCAATTTGACACCCCTGATTGACGTAGTGTTTCTGCTGCTGATTTTCTTTATGGTGTCGACAACTTTTAACAAGAACACACAGTTGTCTATCGATCTGCCGGAAGCAAGCGGCGATCCAACGCGGGCCGCTGCAAAGCTGGTTGAGGTAACGGTTACTCGAAGCGGCGACTATGCGGTTAATGAGGTAGGGCTTCTGAACAATCAACTTGCGACGCTTAAGAGAGCGATTGAAAAGGTCTCCGAAGGGGACGCTACAATGCCTCTGGTTATTACTGCGGACTCTGCGACTCCTCATCAAGCTGTTGTCACAGCGATGGATGCAGCGGGTCAGCTTGGTTTTGTTCATCTTAGTATTACTACAAGAGATTCTGGCGATGGCGAAGGTTAGCCACCAAACCGATCTGCAGATATACGGGCGATTGCTCAGATATGTCACGCCCTATTGGGGCGCTTTTCTTTTGAGCATTGTTGGTTTCATGATTTACGCGGTCGCCAACGTTGCCTTTCTGACGCTTATCGGATACATCGTCGATTCTCTCGGCGGTACTGATCCCATGGCAGATACTCGAACGGCAACCTACGTTCGAGAGCTTTTCGGGGGAGATGGCGCTCTTAACCGAACCATCATTCCTATCGCGATTATTTTCATTGTATTTGGTAGAGGCATTGGGACCTTTGTCGGTAACTATTTCATTACCTATGTTGGTACCAATCTCGTGCACGGTCTTCGAATCGAATTGTTCGATCGGCTGCTGCTGCTACCCAGTAAGTTTTATGACAAGAACACGATGGGGCACCTGGTGGCTAAAGTGACTTTTCATGTGACCCAGGTAACTGGAGCCGCAACGGATGCAGTGAAGGTACTGATCCGTGAGGGGTTCACAGTCATTGCTTATTTGAGCTACCTGTTCCTTCTAAACTGGAAGCTAACACTCATCTTTATCGGCGTCGCCCCCTTTATTGCATTGTTGGTAGCCTTTGCTGGTAAACGCTTTCGCCGAATCAGTGAACGAATTCAAGATTCTATGGGGGATGTGACTCATGTTGCATCAGAAGCGGTTCAAGGATATCGCGAAGTGCGGACCTTTGGCGGCCTTGACTATGAGCGCGAACGCTTCCTAAAGGTGAGTAATAACAATCGTCGTCAGTCGATGAAGATGGTCATCACCTCATCAATAGCGACCCCAACCATTCAGTTGGTGGTCTCAGGAGCGCTTGCTGGTTTAGTTTGGCTGGCCCTTGATCCCGTGCTACTGGAGAATATGAGCGCCGGAGACGTAGTGGCATTTATTGGCACCGGTGGGTTACTGGCAAAACCGATTCGGCAGTTGTCAGAAATCAACTCGACGATTCAGAGAGGTCTTGCCGCCGCAGAAGATATTTTTGGTTTGTTCGATGAAGAGATTGAAAAGGACGAAGGAACAAAGCAACTTTCCGACGTTAAAGGTAAGCTTGAATTCCGCAATGTAAGTTTTTCCTACGACGGTCATGACCCTGTAATTCACAATATTAGTTTTGTCGCAGCGCCAGGGGAAACGATTGCGCTGGTCGGAAAGTCAGGTAGTGGCAAGAGCACAATGGCGAGCCTGATTCCTCGATTTTATGCTCCCCAAAGCGGTCAAATTTTACTTGATGATGTGCCGATCGATGAGATTAAACTCAGCAATTTGCGGGAGCAAATGGCGATCGTCACTCAGGACGTCACATTATTTAACGATACCGTGGCAAAAAATATTGCCTATGGGTCGCTGCATGGCGAGGACACCTCAAAAATCAGGCAAGCCGCAGAAAAAGCCTATGCCTGGGGCTTCATTAATGAGTTGGACAAAGGGCTCAACACTCTGGTTGGAGACGATGGTGTACTGCTCTCCGGCGGGCAGCGGCAAAGATTAGCGATTGCCCGGGCATTTTTGAAGGATGCACCCATCTTGATTCTGGACGAAGCAACCTCTGCGCTTGATTCTGAATCGGAGCGTTATATCCAATCTGCATTGGAGGCAGTGTCAGCAGGACGCACGACCATTATAATTGCCCATCGATTATCGACCATTGAGAAGGCAGACAGGATACTGGTCATAGATAAAGGCCGATTGATCGAGCAGGGTACCCATGATGAATTGCTCAAAGGTACCCTCTATGCCGGTCTCCATAACCTTCAGAATGAAAGTTCGCCCAGTAAGCGCCGACCAAAAGCGGAAAGTGATTTCAAGCCGATTGTTGTGCAAGCAGATCGCGCTCCTGGCTGGTTCCCTAATGATTTTAATCCTCTTGTAACTGGTTGGTATAGCAAGGCAAGTTGGACGCGACTACTGTCACCGCTTGCATGGTTGTTTTCAAAAATAGCCAAGACCAGAAGAAATCGTGCAATACCTTGGCAGGCTCCAGTGCCTGTGATTGTTGTCGGCAACATCAATGTGGGCGGTACAGGCAAAACCCCTTTGGTCGCCTGGCTAGCCGAAGAACTTGAAGCAAAAGGCTATCGACCCGGTATTGTTAGTCGAGGCTATGGGGGGAAAAGTCGTCATTATCCGCTTACCGTGAACAGTTATTCCGACACGTCAGAGGCTGGTGATGAGGCGGTGATGCTAGCGAGAAAGACCAGTTGTCCTGTTGTCGTAGACCCAGATCGCTGTAACGCGGTTAGGTATCTGCTAAAAGAATTTGATTGCGACATAGTCATTTCCGATGACGGACTACAGCACTATTCGCTGGGCAGGAAGGTCGAGGTTGTTGTGGTTGATGCCAAGCGTGGACTAGGCAACGGGTTATGTCTGCCGGCTGGTCCTCTACGAGAACCTCCCTCACGGTTGGCCGAAGTTGATATCGTCATGGTCAACGGCGCCTCCGAAGTTGAATTACCGGTTCCTTTCCAGCGCATGGGGATTGAGGTGAACGGTCTTGAACGCCTGACAGACAGCAATCAGGCATCCAGCACTCTTGATGGCACTCCTGATAGCACAACCGTACACGGGGTTGCGGGGATCGGCCATCCTGAACGTTTCTTTGAAACACTAAGGCAGTTAGGCTATGAGGTTATCGAACACCGATTTGATGATCACCACAGGTTTAAGCTGACAGATTTGACGTTTGGCGATAGCCTGCCGGTCATCATGACCGAGAAGGACGCCGTGAAGTGTCGGCAACTCGGAACGGATCAAATACATCTGAATTTCTGGTATGCAGACGTCTCAGTAGTGCCTGAACCAGAGTTTTTCCCAACGATCTTGAGCAAAATAGGCTCTAAAGCTGATGAATCCAATCTTAAATTAGCGAGGACAGTGTGACAGTAGACGGAAAGTTATTGGCAATATTGGTTTGCCCTTTGTGCAAAGGCAAATTGGAATACAAGAAAGATGCCCTCGAATTGTGGTGCAAAATCGATGGACTGGCTTATCCCATTCAAGATGGCATACCCATTATGTTGGACAATGAAGCGCGCCAGCTAACCACCGATGAGAAGTTAGGCGGTTGACAGCTTTCACCGTTGTGATTCCAGCCCGTTTCGGTTCGCAAAGACTGCCTGGTAAACCGTTAATCGATCTCGCCGGTAAATCGATGATCGAGCGAGTCTACGTACAAGCGAGCTTAAGCCGCGCATCAAGAGTTGTTGTTGCAACGGATGACCAGCGCATCGCCGATGCGGTGAGTGGGTTTGGTGGTGAATATTGTATGACTCGCGACAATCATGTGTCGGGCACGGATCGGGTCCAGGAGGTTGCAAGCAAACTTATGCTCACGCCTGAGCAAACGGTCGTCAATGTGCAAGGTGATGAACCTTTGATGCCGCCGGAGGTGATTGATCAAGTAGCAGAAATGTTAGATCAATCTAACGCTCCTATGACAACCTTGTCGGAACCAATCGAGACGACTGAGGATCTGATGGATCCTAATATTGTAAAAGTAGTCACGGATGAAAACGGTAACGCTTTGTATTTTAGCCGCGCTCCGATTCCCTGGGATCGGGATCGGCCCGATGACACTCCTACTAGTGCCATGAGGCATATCGGAATCTATGGGTATCGGGTGTCGTTATTGAACGCGTTTGTAAGTTGGCAAACAGGCCAATTAGAGCAAATCGAGAAGCTAGAGCAACTCCGTATGATGGAGCGGGGCATCAGGATCAACGTCGCGAAATCTATCAAAACGATTCCGCCCGGTATTGATACCGCCAGCGATCTTGAGAGAACGCTGGCGGTACTGAAGAGCCGCTAAAGGTAATTACTTAGGCTGCATTCGAATACCACCGTCCAGGCGTATTGTCTCGCCGTTGATGTAGTTGCAAGTGACGATGTAGGCAGCAGTTTGAGCAAACTCTGTAGGGTTACCTAGACGTTTCGGAAACTGTGTCATTTGGATGAGGGGTTCCCGCACCTGAGGTGGTGCAAATTGCATCATAGGTGTTTCAAAGATACCGGGTGCGATAGTGGCAATCCGTATTCCCTGACGAGTTAAGTCACGCGCGATTGGTAGTGTCATGGCAGCCACAGCCCCTTTGCTGGCGCTATACGCGGCTTGCCCAATCTGTCCATCGAACGCTGCAACTGAAGCAACGTTGACAATGACGCCACGTTCACCGTCTTCAGTAACGGGTTCATTATTCGCCATTGCTGCGGCGCAAAGGCGCAGGGTGTTGAATGTGCCGACCAAGTTGACTCGAATAATCAATTCGAAGTTCTTAAGCGGCATAGGGCCATCTTTACCCAGGGTTCGAGCTGCGGCACCAATCCCGGCACTGTTGATGTTGATGTGGAGGGCACCAAAGGTATCCAGAGTTTTCTGAATGGCGGCTTGTACAGCTTCTTCATCGGCGACGTCGCCTGCGGCGAAAGTCGCATTTTCACCCAGTTCCTTTGCGGCTTTTTCTGCATTTTCTTCGTTGAGGTCAAAAACACAAACTCTCGCCCCCTGACTCACAAAATGTTTGGCCGTTTCTAGTCCCAGACCGGAGGCGCCGCCAGTAATAAAGGCAACTTTATCTTTAAGTTCCATACGTACTCTCTGCTTAGTGGTTTAAATAATGATCACAATTATACAGTGGTGTCCGGTTCGGTTATAGCATTGCGATATACTTCAAAAATCTTTTAAGGAGTTGGGTATGGGTATATCCCTTCAACAGAATGTCAATTTGAAGGCTCAAAACACGTTAGGTCTAGATGTGTTGGCGGAATACTTTGTCCAGATTTGCAGCGTCGAGGATTTGCAGGAAGCGGTTGTCTTTGCATCAGACCACGGATTGCGGGTTTGGGTCCTGGGAGGTGGCAGTAATTTGGTTCTAGGGCCCTCCATGGCCGGTCTTTGCCTATATATGTCCATTCAGCAATTTGAGGTGGTAGATCGACGTGTCTTGGCTGGAGCGGGTATGAACTGGCACCAGTTCGTCATGGTAACTCTGGCGCAGCGGTTATTTGGATTTGAGAATCTATCGTTGATTCCTGGTCAAGTCGGAGCAGCGCCGATTCAGAACATCGGCGCTTACGGTGTCGAGCTTTCAGAACGAGTACTCGAGGTAAATGCGTTTCATCTCGCTGACGGCAAACCTTTTTCTTTAAGCGGGTCTGACTGTGACTTTGGCTATAGACACAGCGTGTTTAAGTCGGAACTTCGCGATCAAGCTGTAATTACTTCAGTGAAGTTTGAACTAGACACAGAGTTTGAGCCCAGATTGCAGTATAACGGGATTTCACACTACCTCGAAGATCACGAGCTATCGATATCAGCAGAATCAGTCAGCGAGGCCGTTTGCGCCATTCGCAGAAGTAAGCTGCCCGATCCAGGTTTGATCGGCAATGTGGGAAGTTTCTTTAAAAACCCGATTGTCGACGAGCAGGCGTCGATGGCATTAAGCCAACTTGATCCCACCATGCCTATGCACAAGCCTGCATTACATAAACAAGGAGACGGAGGATACAAGCTTTCAGCTGCGTATCTTATTGAGAGTGCAGATCTAAAGGGGTTGCGAGTTGGTGATGCGATGGTTTCCTATCAGCATGCTCTTGTTATTCAAAATGAAGGAAAAGCCACGAGTGAAGAAATATTAGAGCTAGCGGGAAATATTCAGAGGATCATTAAAGCGCGGTTCGACATCACGCTGGATATCGAACCACGAATTTTACCGAACTAGCCTTTCTCGCTATGAGAGACTGGCGAGTCATCGCTCGTCGTTGTCACTTCGGCACTACCGCTTCGTGGATCGTTGCTTGAACGACCCCGGATACTAGGATGTGAGTTATCAATCATCCGCGGCTGGCTCGCTAACACTTCAGTCGGCGCAGACGCTTCGACAACCTCTAGTACTGACCCACTGATCGCCGGTGCTGGCCGTGATCTTGGATCATTACCCGCTCGACCCAATTCGGAAGGATGGGCAGTTGCTGCCTTGGAAACTGTTGTCTCCTCGGTAACAGGTGCTGTGTTGACGACTTCTGGTGCAGCCACTGGTGTTGCAGTAGCGGCTTCTGGTGCAGCCACTGGTGTTGCAGTAGCGACTTCTGGTGCAGCCACTGGTGTTTCAGTAGCGACCTCAGAAACTTTCTCAACGGGTTGCTCGTTGGCTGTAGGTGACTGACGCACCACAACTGTCTCTCCAGTACTCCCAACTAATGGCTCCGCGACTGTTTCAACTGCTGTTTCAACTGCTGTTTCAACGACAGGAGTGTCCTGTTGAGGCGTTTCAAGCGACTTTTCTACCTGATCCGTCTCTTGTTTCTTCTCACTGCCCTTATTTGGGCTTCTGCGACGCTGACCACCTCTGCGCCGTGTGCCCTGGTTACGTTTATCATCGTCATCGCCATCAGCCTGGTTATCGTTGCGAGGTGTTTGAGGCTTCGGCGAATCGTTCTCGGCTTTGGCTTCTGCAGGCTTTGACTGTTGACGAGGTTTAGCTTCATCGTTGTTCGACTTGTTTCTGTCTGACTTGTTTCTGTCTGACTTGTTTCTGTCTGACGTGTTTCTGTCTGATGTATTTCGGTCGGAGTCACTTCGATCTGTATTAGATCGACCCGAATCATCCTGAGCTTTTTGAGATTCTGGGCTGCGTTCGGATCGATTTTGATTGTTGCCATTACCACGTCGTTTACTTCGATTATTACCTCGATTGCGATTCTGCCCGCTCGACTTGGGTTTTAGTGCAGGTTTTTCTTCCTCAGCTTCCTCGTCGGAAAATAAACTGCTAATGAAACGAGAGATCAAACCAGGTTTAGCAGGCTCTTTATCTGCCGTTTTTGCAGTAGGCGTTGCTGGTGTCGCTGGTGACTGGGCTGTGATCGCCTTTACTGCCGCGGTTTCTGCGGCTACTGGTCGTGCAATCTTAGCTTCAACCGTCTCAGCTTGCTCTTCCTGAGTAATTTCATAACTTGCCGAAACAACTTCGTCATCGCCAGATCGGATACGTTCGACTCTGAAGTGTGGCGTATCCATGTCAGCAGACGGTACAACCACAACTCGGACTTTGTTGCGAGTCTCAAGGGCGCTAAGGTCTGCTCGTTTTTCGTTTAACATAAATGAGGCAACAGAAATTGGTACAAATGCGCGAATCTCACTGCTGGTATCCTTGAGTGCTTCTTCTTCGATCAGCCGCATCACACCAAGAGCTGATGACTCAACATCCCGAATTGTGCCGGTACCACTGCAACGAGGACAAACGATCCCACTAGTTTCGACTAATGAAGGACGCAACCTTTGGCGAGACATCTCAAGCAAACCAAATTTACTGATACGACCCACTTGAACTCTAGCCCGGTCGATCTCTAGAGCATCTCGCATCCGATTCTCTACAGCTCGTTGGTTTTTCTGGGCATTCATGTCGATAAAGTCGATCACAACCAGGCCGCCCATATCTCGAAGTCGGAGTTGTCGACAAATCTCATCGGCAGCTTCCAGATTGGTATTAACGGCAGTGTCTTCAATATGAGAACCACGAGTTGCACGAGAAGAGTTGATGTCGATCGAGACTAAAGCTTCTGTTGGATCAATTACGATCGAACCACCGGAAGGTAACCTAACTTCCCTTTGGAATGCCGTTTCAATCTGTCCTTCGATTTGGTATCGGTTAAAGAGGGGCACATCGCTGTCATATTTCTTTAAGCGACTTTTGAACTGAGGCATCACCTGATCGACAAATTGCTCTGCTTGATGATACGCATCGTCGGTATCGATGAGAATCTCACCAATGTCATCTCGCAGGTAATCGCGGATAGCACGGATAATCACATCGCTTTCTTGATAGATCAGGAAAGGTGCTGACTTCTTTGCTGCTTCCTCATCAATCGCTTTGGAAATTTGAACGAGGTAGTCTAGGTCCCACTGTAGTTCTTGGGGCGTACGGCCAATTCCTGCTGTTCGAATGATGACACCCATGTCTTTTGGGATGTTTAGCTCAGATAGCGCGGACTTCAGCTCATCTCTTTCTTCGCCTTCAATGCGGCGAGAAATTCCACCAGCTCGAGGGTTATTTGGCATCAGTACCAAGTAACGACCAGCAAGGCTGCAGAAGGTTGTGAGGGCGGCACCTTTATTGCCTCGCTCTTCTTTTTCTACCTGAATAACAATTTCAGTGCCTTCCTTCACAACTTCCGCGATATTGACGCGTCCTTTGACTTTCGAAGGGGCAACTGAGAAGTATTCTCGAGAAATTTCTTTTAACGGCAGGAACCCATGACGGTTACCGCCATAGTCGACAAAGGCAGCTTCAAGGCTAGGTTCAACTCGAGTAATTCGAGCTTTATAGATGTTTGATTTCTTCTGTTCCCGGACTCTGCTTTCTATGTCCAGGTCATAAAGCTGTTGCCCATCTACCATGGCAACACGCAACTCTTCAGTATGAGTTGCATTAATTAGCATTCTTTTCATTACGATATCACTTAAGTTTTGCGATCGTAATCGCGAAGTGGTATCGCCAAATCTATCGGTGTTTAATCCCAGTTGCTCGGATTAGGAATAACTGGTGCTAAATGCCTCAACGACTCCTTACTTTCGTTGGGTTTCGTAAATTTTATGGTTGACGCACGTTTACGTGGAGTTGTCGCATCCCGGATGAAGTGGGAGGAAGATATGTGCCACTCTTTTCTAATTTAGAACAGACAGCTTAAGGGCTGATCGCTCCAAAACGTAAAACTGTGCCAACAACAAACTGATTTGGCTTATACCCGTCGCGTTCATTTGATCGCGGTTAAAAATGTTCAGTGGCCTAATTGCAGGATTCTCTATAGAGCAAGTCCAAAAGAAAACGGTGCAAACCACCAAACCCAAAATCCATCTGTGAGATAATCCACTTAATCTCCCCGAATTTGATTTGTCGGGGTAGAGGTGGCGCTCAACAGTGCACGCATGTGGCGCTTGCCGAAAAGGTAGGGCGCTGACATTAAAACGGTTATGGCTGGGTTCTTGTGGAACGGGCCAGACCCGCGTGCCAAAACATCATAGCAACAATTCCACGCCGATCAAAGCATTGCAGGAAAGCCTGATTTTCATGAATGAAACTAATACACAGCCAAGAGTTAAGATCGTCCCAGTCGATGAAAGCTCCTTGGGGCAGCGGGTCGACAACTTCCTCCTGAAAACGATGAAGGGTGTGCCGAAATCGAGAATCTATCGATGCATTCGCAAGGGTGAGGTGCGGGTTAATGGTAAACGGGTCAAGGCAGACACTCGACTCAAACTTGATGATCAGGTTCGAATTCCTCCGATTAGAATGGCGAGTGATGTGCCAGCGGTGGCTAGCCAGGGTGTTCAACAACGGCTTTCTGAAGCGATTATATTTGAAAATGAACGTTTGATTGTGCTGAATAAGCCCGCGGGTATTGCTGTGCACGGCGGTAGTGGTATCAGTATTGGCGTCATTGAAGGCTTAAGACAGCTACGGCCCGATGTCCGTTTCCTGGAATTGGTTCATCGGCTCGATCGTGATACTTCAGGTTGCCTAATGATTTCTAAAAAACCTAGTTATCTTAAGCAGTTACAGAAGCTACTTCATAGCAAAGATGAGCTCCAAAAACACTACTTATGCCTGGTCCATGGACGTTGGCCGACCCGAAAACAACATGTGAATCTGCCATTGAGCAAGAACGTATTGGCCAGTGGTGAGCGCATTAGTCGAGTACAAGCTGATGGAAAGGCCTGCCTAACGGAATACCAGGTACTTGAGCAGTCACAACAATTATCGCTCCTTGCGGCGCGCCCTGTAACGGGTAGAACTCACCAGATTCGAGTCCATTGCACAGCAACGGGTTACCCCATTGTTGGCGACAATAAGTACGGGGATGATAGTGCGGACAGTATTCTGGAGAAGCCTGACCGCAGGCTGATGCTCCATGCCAATCGATTGGTAATCCCTGCTCTGGATAACGCGGAAGGGGTGGAGATAGAAGCGCCTCTGGATCAGCATTTTATCAAAGCTATTAAGTTATTAAATACAAGCGGATAACTTGTAAATGTAATGCTTAATCTAAGTTAACCGAAGGTAGGGTGACACCGATCTGAAGCAGCGCCGTGGCCAATCGCATCAATGGCAGGCCGTATAGTGTGTTGATGTCTTTGCCACTGCTATCTTCTATCAATAAAATCCCATGTGCTTCCGCCTTAATGCTTCCCGCACAATCGTATGGTTGTTCTAGTTTGAGATAATCGCGGATTAATGTGTCGCCCAGGTCTCGAAATTTGAGTCTATATTCTTCATCGAAGCAAGTGATCACCGTCCCATCAGGTTGTGAAAGGCAGACAGCGGTGACAAAGGTCACCCATTTCCCAGAGCTTAGCGTCAACTGCTGGTAAGCATTTTCGAAATTACCAGGTTTAGAGAGTATCTGATCCTCGAAGTGAGCAACCTGGTCAGAACCGATCACAATGGTGTTTCTGTCTGTAGCGGTGGGCAAGGACATCGCGGCTGCCTTGGACTTCCCAGTTGCTAATCGGAGGGCACGGATTGCAGGGGATTCACCTTGGATGAATAATTCCTCGTAATTTGGATCAACCTGAACAAACCTCAGACCGAGCTTTTCTAAAAGCGCCTTACGATAGATCGAGGTGGAGGCGAGCACGATCGGAATAGCTTTGACCATCATTGTCGATATCCTACTGAATTAATGTGAGTTTTCTGGTTTTTGGGAGTAACTTTGTTTTGACAGTGCCCCCGCGGATGCCTAAGATGCGCTCCTTATGTTTTCAGCCCCTCTACCAGCGCGAGTAAATCACAGAAAACTGGCGACGGAAAATCGTAAACTCGAAGGGATTCTTCAACTTAGCGACTTCAGTCGGTTGACGGATTCACTTTTGGCAGAGAAAGGGGAGGTTAGCGCTGTACTCGCATTTCGCAAGTTTAGAAAGCAAGCGTCGTTGGTGGTTGGTGATGTATCAGTCACAGTGAGTCTCATGTGTCAGAACTGTCTGACCCCTGTAGACTACGAACTTAAAGCGCACTTGCATCATATCATTGTGAATACAGAGGAAGCGCTGTCCAGTCTAGACGAGGATGTAGATGGTATTGTGAGCCCTGAAGATCTCATTTCTACCGTCGATATACTCGAAGATGAGCTGATACTCTCGCTACCGATGGTAGCCAGGCACAAAAGTACGGACTGTGTGGTCAAGGACTATGAGGCTGCAGAGGAAGACAATCAGGAAGTGGAAGCTTCCAGCGAGACCTATAAGCCCTTTGCGGGCCTCGCGGAATTGAAAGACGAATTAACAGGAGCTAGCAATGGCCGTACAAAAAAGTAAGGTAACCCGATCACGCCGCGGTCTACGTCGTGCCCACGATTCTCTGACGGGACCAACTCTGTCAGAAGAAACAACCACGGGTGAAACTCACCGTCGTCACCATGTCAGTGCTGATGGGTTCTACCGGGGCAAAAAAGTCGTCCACACGCAAGACGACTAACTTCGATTAGATTGAAGAACAATAAGAGCAGCACCTTTCGGGGTGCTGCTTTTTTTCTGATAGTCAGCAATTAGCAAGAATAAGGGGAGTTCCATGGTGAAACTGGCTTACGTATTTCCCGGTCAGGGCTCACAGTCGGTCGGCATGTTGGCTGATCTAGCGAGTGATCACAGTTTGATTGAAACGACTTTCGATGAGGCATCTACAGCCCTTGGATATGACCTCTGGCACTTGGTTCAGGAAGATCCCGACGAAAAACTTAATCAAACGGAATATACCCAACCCGCTCTTTTAGCAGCCTCAATCGCTATATGGCGAGTAGCGATGGTCAATGGGGCGGCGAAGCCAGAGATTGTCGCCGGCCATAGTCTTGGAGAATATTCAGCGCTTGTCGCGGCTGAGGTGATCCAATTTTCTGATGCAATCAAGCTCGTCCAACAGCGCGGTCAGTTTATGCAAACGGCAGTCCCACTTGGAGAGGGTGGCATGGCGGCAGTACTCGGACTAGAAGATGACATCGTTCGTGAACTGTGCGCGAAAGTGTCTGTGGGAGCAGAACTGGTCCAGGCAGCTAACTATAACGCACCGGGACAGGTTGTTATTGCCGGTAGCAATGCAGCACTTGAACGTGCAATCGAAGCTTTAAAGAATGCAGGTGCCAAACGCGCTATGGCGTTGGCAGTAAGTGCACCATTTCACAGCGAGTTGATGAAGCCCGCGGCCGACAAAATGGCAGAAGCTTTAGAGGGCGTGTCATTCAGTGAGCCGCAAATTCAAGTATTGCAAAATGTAGATGCTGATTACCACTCAAATGCGAATGAGATTCGCTCGAATCTAGTGGCGCAAATGTACAGCGCTGTTCTGTGGACAGATACAATTCAGCGACTGGCAGCAGACACCGTAAGCAATGTTGTAGAATGTGGTCCAGGCAAAGTGCTGAGTGGACTCAATAAGCGAATTGATAAGTCCATTCAAAGTTTCAATATCAACTCCGTAGAGTCTTTGGCCTTTACGTTAGAGTCTTTGGGGTAGACCTATGGATAGCCGAGTAGTAATTGTCACTGGCGCATCACGAGGAATTGGCAAAGCGATAGCGCAGAGTCTTGCTGACGCCGGGCACTTCGTTGTCGGGACCGCAACTACACCTGAAGGTGCGGCGGCAATCTCGACTGGGCTAAGCCACGGTCGAGGAGAAGTGCTAAATGTCTCAGACAGTGAATCAATCGAAGCATTTTTTGCTTCAATAGGCGATCTCGATGCCCCGACAATCCTGGTCAATAACGCAGGAATAACCAAAGACAACATCGCGCTTCGAATGAAGGCGGCTGAATGGGAAGACGTCATCAATACGAATCTAAGCTCCGTATATAGAGTTGCAAAAGGTTGTTTGCGTGGCATGACTAAAGCTCGTTGGGGCCGAATCATTAACATTAGCTCTGTAGTCGGTAGCATGGGCAATCCTGGGCAAAGTAACTACGCAGCTGCAAAAGCAGGTATGGAAGGTTACGGAAGAGCTCTTGCGGCAGAATTAGGTTCTAGAAATATCACTGTAAATTCGATTGCGCCGGGTTTTATTAATACCGACATGACCAGCGAGTTGCCAGAAGAGCAGCGAGCTGCATTGTTGGCGCGAGTGCCACTTGGAAGGCTCGGAGAAGCATCAGAGGTTGCGTCATTGGTAGCGTTCTTAGCAAGTGACCTTGCTGGTTACATTACAGGTGAGACTATTCATATCAATGGTGGCATGTATATGTCCTAATTGTGGCAGAATGGGCCACTAAATTTTTAACCCTCAATTTACCGCCAGAGTCAAGCGCATAAAATACTTGATAGGGTTGCTGGCATTTCATTAAAATAGCGCAGCTTTGACTGCATCCTCAGGAGTGAACAAAAACATGAGTACAAACGAAGAACGAGTTAGAAAACTGGTCTGTGAACAGTTAGGCGTGAAAGAAGAAGAAGTGACGATTGACGCTTCTTTTGTCGAAGATCTAGGCGCCGATTCACTAGACACCGTAGAACTCGTGATGGCTCTAGAAGAGGAATTCGAAACTGAAATCCCCGATGAGGAAGCAGAGAAGATTACGACCGTGAAGGAAGCGATCAAATACATCGAAGCTCATACCTGATCGAATGAGAAATTCTCCAAAGGCCGCATTTGCGTTTCGCAAATGCGGCCTTTGTGTTTATAGAACGTGTTTCTAAAATATCAAATCGAAAACCGCACCATAAATGCATTGTTGGTGTAAGGGGCTGCTGTGAAGAATCGTAGAGTTGTGGTAACGGGTATGGGGATGTTGACACCTCTTGGTTCATCACTGGAATCTAGTTGGGATGGTCTCACTGCTGGAAAAAGCGGCATTGGACCGATATCGGTATTTGATACCGAAGGTTTTCCAGTTCGTTTTGGTGGCGCCGTGCCGGACTTCGACATGTCGGAGTACCTTTCACCTAAAGAAGCCCGACGTATGGATGGTTTTATACAATACGGTCTCGTGACCGGCATCCAGGCGATGAAGGACTCTGGTCTTGAGGTAACCGATGAAAATCGACATCGAATTGGAGTCGCTGTTGGTTCTGGAATCGGGGGTATCGTCACGATCGAAACCTGCCACGACATCGTGGTCAATCGAGGACCAAACAAGGTAACCCCATTTTTTGTTCCTTCATGCATCATTAATATGGTGGCAGGACATCTATCTATCATGTTTGGTTTGCAAGGCCCTAATATCGCCATCACAACTGCCTGTACAACAGGCACCCACAACATCGGTTTTGCTGCTCGAATGATTGCAGCCGGTGATGCTGATGCAATGCTTGCGGGTGGAGCAGAAAAGTCTACCTCGCCAACAACAATGGCGGGTTTTGCGGCGATGAAGGCGCTATCCACTCGCAATGACGAACCAGAACTGGCAAGTCGACCCTGGGATACGGATCGAGACGGGTTTGTATTGAGTGATGGTTCTGCTGTGATGGTGCTTGAGGAATATGAGGCTGCAAAAAAACGTGGTGCGAGAATCTACTGCGAAATTGTAGGGTTTGGAATGAGCGCCGATGCCAGCCACATGACTTCGCCATCTGAAAATGGCGCGGGCGCTAAGATGTCGATGCAAAATGCACTCAACGACGCCGAAATGGACGCCTCAGAGCTAGATTATATCAACGCCCATGGTACATCGACACTTCTCGGCGATGTGGCTGAAACCCAGGCTATTAAATCTCTGCTTGGCGCCAAGGCAATGGATGTAGCCGTGAGTTCAACGAAGTCGATGATTGGCCATCTGCTCGGTGCATCGGGTTCAGTTGAAGCGGTCATTACAGCAATGTCGATCCACAAAG
>JBLHQQ010000008.1:0-24452 GCA_047625245.1 Candidatus Azotimanducaceae bacterium | reverse complement strand
GCTGGGGCAAAGCGATCACCCAATAGATCAACACAAGTAAGACCCAATCGGGCCTTAAGAAGCCAAATTCCAGTGGTGACAAGTTCGGCAAAGTGATTACAGCAAAAATCATCGCCACGAAAAAACTCACAATGATGATCCACCAGCCCCTGGCTGACTGGTCAACCACGGCTGTCATCCATTTTTTCTGACTGGGACTTTTTCTCAGAAAACACCAGCAGAACGTGCCGGCTTCTATCAAGCTGGGCGCTCGGCGTGGCTGTCGCTATTGCAAAGGGTTTACCCGGATCATGTTGAACCAATTTGACGATTCCGACGGGATACCCAACGGGAAAACGATCTCCCAGACCTGAGCTCACAAGAAGGTCCCCAACGATAATGTCAGCGGTTTCCTGCACGTGCGTAAGATCAAGCTGACCTGATACGCCAGATCCCTGGGCGATGAGACGAAGGTTACTTCGAACTACCTGCACGGGAACAGAATGTGATTGATCGCTGATCAGAAGCACTCTTGATGTGAACGGCCCTACCGCAACAACCTGTCCCATCAACCCTTCTGCATCAAGAACTGGCTGGCCGACAAAAACTGATTGGCTCGATCCTTTATCAATGGTGACCTCATGTCGATTGGGGTCTGGATCTACACCAATTAACTCCGCGACCAAGACGTAATCTTGAAGCTTTGCCGCAGAACCTAAAAGATTTCGTAGGCGATCATTTTCCGCAGTGAGCGCCGCCATCTTTTCGGTTTTTGCTTTGAGAAGTAGTTGTTCCTGCTCTAAGCCAAAAATCTTCGATTGCAGAGAGCCCCGGCTGGAAAGAACTTCTCGGAAGGTGTTTGCGGTGCGAGTTGGATAATCGGAAATGATCAACACCGGAGTCACCACCGCGGTGAGCCCGGAGCGCGTTTGATCAAGAAAATCAGAGAAATGGTCCACCACCATCAGGCCGATGGACAGCAGAGCCAGAGCAATAATCTTGTAGCCAACCGTTGTCTCTTCAAGAAATAGCGATTTGATAGCAAGATTCCTGCATTTATTTAGAGGGTGCCTATTCGAAGGGCGAGTGGTTCGCCCTCAGCTAGTTAATCGACAAGAAATCACTGTATTCACGATCATCCATAATCTCGAGTGCTCGTCCACCGCCACGCACGACACATGTTAGCGGATCTTCAGCAACAATCACCGGCAAACCGGTTTCATTGGCCAACAATCGATCTAATTCTCGCAGTAGAGAACCGCCACCCGTTAACACCAAACCACTCTCAGCGATATCAGCCGCTAATTCAGGCGGCGTTTGTTCCAAAGCACTTTTTACTGCCTGCACAATAACGGACAGTGGTTCTTGCAATGCTTCTAAAATCTCATTGCTATTGAGCGTGAAACTGCGCGGTACTCCTTCAGCCAAATTCCGGCCTCGAACGTCGATTTCTCGAACTTCACTACTAGGAAATGCTGTACCGATCTCTTGTTTTATACGCTCGGCCGTTGCATCGCCGATCAGACTACCTTGGGTTCTGCGAACATATGCGGTTATCGCGTCATCAAACCGATCGCCACCGACTCGAACTGATTGGGCATAAACAACGCCATTTAAGGAAATTACAGCGATTTCAGTTGTACCACCACCAATGTCCACAACCATGGTGCCAATGGCTTCATGGACCGGTAATCCAGCGCCAATTGCCGCTGCCATGGGTTCTTCAATCAATCGCACGTCTCTTGCACCGGCACTAATGACAGACTCACGAATCGCACGCCGCTCAACTTCTGTCGATTGGCAAACAACACTAACCAAAACTCTCGGACTCGGTCGAATAAAGCTGTTCTCGTGCACTTTTTTAATGAAATACTGCAGCATCTTTTCGGTGACCTGAAAGTCTGCAATAACACCGTCTTTTAAAGGACGGATAGCGGTAATGTTTCCAGGCGTACGACCCAGCATACGCTTTGCATCGATGCCGACGGCAGCGACCGTTTTTTGGTTGTTATTGGTTCGAATAGCAACAACGGACGGCTCATTCAGGACAATTCCTTGGTCCCGAACATAGATCAGCGTATTAGCGGTTCCCAAATCGATCGACAAATCGTTAGAGAACATGCCTCTCATTCGCTTGAACATGGAGGCACCTTATTATTTGGATTCAAAATCATTCGTAACTCTATCATTTAAAGGAATTTTTTTACAATCAAACAGTCTGCAAAGGAGATAAAACAGTCGCCTTTAGAACCTGCATGGATCAGATAGTGAATACTGCACTAGTTTTGGTCGCAATGTATTGAAAAATAATGGAACTCTCAATTGCACAAACCATTAAACCTGATAGCATTCTTCGCCCCTGCAACACCAATTCTAAATACATGAAAGTAGACACCGATCTCGTTAAAAATGTCGCAGTACTTGCGCAGCTAAAAATTCAGGACTCTGCTCTGGAGGAAACCATTTCGAACCTGGCAAATGTGCTGGACCTTGTTGATCAGATGCAAGCGGTGGACACAAAAGGTATCTCTCCAATGTCCAACCCACTTGATGCTACTCAAATTATGCGTCCAGACACCGTCACCGAATCGAATCAACGGGAGCTGTTCCAGAAAGCAGCACCCAGCGTTGAACGCGGGTTCTTTCTCGTCCCAAGAGTTGTTGAGTAGCTGACATGGAACAAAAATCACTCGTCGAGATGCTCAAAGACCTCGATAAAAAAACCGTTAGCAGCAGAGAGCTCACCGAGCACTATATTCGTGCTATCGAAGCTCGCGATGATTTGCTCAATGCTTTTATCACCCGAGACTTTGAAAATGCTTTGACTCACGCAGATGCAATTGATGCGATGCGTGCAAAAGGCAGTTTGGTAGCTGGTGTGCCAAGTCTCGCTGGCATTCCGATCGCTCATAAAGACATCTACTGTACCAAGGGAGTACGAACAACAGCTGGCAGTAAAATCCTTGAGAATTTTATCGCGCCCTACTCCTCCACCGTGTCATCCAAACTAGAAGACAGTGGTGCGATCATGCTGGGAAAAGCAAACATGGACGAATTCGCCATGGGCTCTTCCAATGAAAACTCATACTTCGGCCCCGCAAGAAATCCATGGGACACGCAGAAAATTCCGGGCGGCTCCTCCGGGGGCTCAGCCGTGGCTGTCTCAGCGGGATTATGCGCTGCCGCGACAGGCACCGACACTGGCGGCTCGATTCGACAGCCTGCAGCAATGTGCGGCATTACAGGTATAAAACCAACCTATGGGCGGGTTTCACGGTGGGGCATTATTGCTTATGCATCCAGTCTTGATCAGGCTGGCCCAATGACCCGGAGCGCCGAAGACGCCGCACTCATGCTACGTGTTATGGCAGGCTTTGATCCTAAAGACTCCACTTCAATTAATGCTCCAGTTCCTGACTATCAATCATCTTTAAACAATTCTATTGAGGGGACAAAAATCGGCCTATGTAAGGAGTATTTCAGTGACAGGCTCGACGAGGGCATCGCAATCGCGATTGATGCTGCGATCAAAGTCCTGGAAAGCAAAGGCGCTATAATCTCAGAAGTCAGCCTACCTACGGTCAAGCACGCAATCCCCGCTTACTACGTAATAGCTCCTGCGGAAGCGTCTGCTAACCTCGCTCGATATGATGGTGTCCGATTTGGCTATCGCTGTGAAGAACCTAAGGATTTAGCGGACCTTTACTTGCGATCTCGAACAGAAGGATTCGGAACCGAGGTGAAACAACGAATATTGGTAGGTACCTTTGCTTTATCCGCAGGTTTTTACGAAGCCTACTATGGCAAAGCTCAACAGATTCGTAGACTTATCAAGAACGACTTTATGCAAGCCTTGAGCTCTGTTGATGTCATTCTCGGACCTACCACTCCTTCCACTGCCTTCAACATTGGCGAAAAAAGTAATGATCCTGTAGAAATGTATCTACAAGATATCTACACCGTGACCAGTAATTTAGTTGGCTTGCCTGCGGCATCCATACCCGCAGGTTTCTCAAAGGGTATGCCGATTGGGATGCAACTCATAGGCAACTACTTATCTGAAGCAAAGCTTCTAAACATTGCCCACCAATTTCAGTTAGAAACCGACCACCATCTTAAAACGCCGGGGGTAAAGGTATGAGCAGGTCTGACTGGGAAGTCGTCATCGGTCTCGAAATACACACCCAACTGAACACCAGCTCTAAAATTTTTTCTGGCGCGAGCACTGCTTTTGGCGCTGAGCCCAATACACAGGCCAGTGCAGTTGATCTCGGTTTTCCTGGTGTTTTACCCGTGGTGAATGAAGAAGTTTTCAGTAAGGCGGTAGCTTTTGGGTTGGGTGTCGGCGCCAGGATCAACAAAGTCTCTACCTTTGATCGGAAGAACTATTTCTACCCAGATCTACCCAAGGGGTACCAAATTACCCAACTCGCCAAGCCCATCGTTGAGTTTGGAGAGGTAAACATCCGACTTGCCGATGGTACGGAACGCACCATTCATCTTACTCGAGCACACCTCGAAGAGGATGCGGGGAAATCCGTTCATGATGAATTCCACGGACAAACCGGCATTGATTTAAACAGGGCTGGCACGCCTTTGTTAGAAATCGTTTCTGAGCCCGAACTTCGTTCCGCAGCAGAAGCCGTCGCTTATGCAAAGCGCATTCATCAGATTGTCACGTCTCTCAATGTCTCTGACGGTGATATGTCTCAGGGCTCTCTACGCTGCGATGCAAACGTATCCATTAGACCCATTGGGCAAAAAACACTCGGCACCCGGACTGAGACTAAAAACGTGAATTCCTTTCGTTTCCTAGAAGCTGCCATTAATTATGAGATTGATCGCCAAATCGATGTTTTGGAGTCAGGTGGCAGAATCGAGCAAGAGACTCGGTTATATGATTCAAAGAAAGACGAAACCCGTCCAATGCGCAGCAAGGAGACCGCAACGGATTACCGCTATTTTCCAGAACCAGATTTGCTTCCAGTTGAGATCGATGACGCTTACATCAACAAAATTCGCGACAACCTGCCGGAGCTGCCAGACGCCAAGGCAGAAAGGTTTTGTCGAGATTATGGAGTCTCCAAACAAGACGCCGATGTTCTCAGTGGTGACCCTGCCATTGCTGCATATTTCGAAGCGGTTGCACAAGCTACTGACGACGCGAAACTCGCCAACAACTGGATTAGAGTTGAGGTACTCGGACGACTCAATAAGGATGATCTAGATATTCGTCAAACACCAGTCTCAACCGAGCAGATGACCGTCATTATCAAGAGGATTAAGGATGGCGCAATCTCTGGCAAGATCGCGAAAACGATTTTTGAGGCCGTCTGGGAGGGAGATACCTCCGATGTCGATCAGTATATCGAATCTAACAATTTGACCCAGATGTCCGACGACTCTGCACTCGCTCCGATGATTGACCAGATTATTGTGGAAAACCCGAAACAAGTAGAGCAATACAAGGCCGGAAAAACCAAACTTATTGGCTTTTTTGTCGGTCAAGTAATGAAACAAACCGGGGGTAAAGCGAACCCACAACAGGTTAACGAGTTGCTTGCTGCTAAGCTGAAGTGAGCGCATCCAAAAACTTTTGAATGCGGGCTGCATTTGCACCGATATCACTTTGACCCACTCTCGACACGGACCGCACATCAATCTTGGATCCGGCAGCCTCTTGTGTGATCCGAACAACAACGTCATCTTTAAAACCAAACCAAAATGTGGTCGCCGTTGCCTCAACGATTCCTGTGACAGGATCACTGTTCACCACTTCCAAACCTTGTGCTGTCAATATTGCTGTCGACTTTGAAACCGCCTCCGCAATACTAACGTCCATCGTGACACTCGTGACAAGTGGGTATGCGGTTTGCTGCAAAGACGCGAGCTTCTCAGAAGACCCCTCATGGTCATAGATTAGGTCATTGGGCGCATCTTTTCGTATTGCGGCAATCACTACAAACTCTGGTGGATTGACCGTATCCGTTGAAATGTCATGTATCGGTGGTACGGACCGCGCTTTAATCATTTGAGGCAGGATGAAGAAAAGAGGGATCAGGCTCACTATCATTGCGATAACAATCATCTTCCGCTCTTTTTGAAGCCCTTTCTTGGTCGCAACAATCGTCATCACTATGCCGCCAACAATGACCAGAAATGCTCCAATAAGAGCGACAAGAACTGATATTAACGAGGGGGCAAGATCAGTCACGCCATATTTGTAGCCAAACGGGCCTGAGATCAAAATGATCAGTGTTAACACCGAACTAAAAACAAAAAACTTCGCCCACCACAATGTTTCCTGCTTATTTTGAGTCATATTAGTTTCGACCATGATTCGAGCTCAATGAGTGATTTCGTGACATCTTCCTCGATTCGGGGGTGCGAGGCAAATCGCATTGCTTGCGATGTTTTGTTCTAGACGACCTTGATGTGCCAGGGCTCGTAACGAACCCCCAGTAGATTCTGTTCAGGGTAGCGAATATCCAGATAATCCAATTCGACCAATTTGCGGAATTCCGTTGTGTCAGAAAAGTCTGCTGTGAAGTTTCTAGCACCATACCCCACCTTACCGACATCAAAATCGCCAATGCCATGAAAACTGTGTCCAGGTGGCGCCAGGCTACGAGACGCCAATGATAGATTGCCTTCTGACTGAATTGTTTTAGCCAAGAATAGATGAGTTTGTTTCACGATCCCGCGAATGCCTGATGTCAGAACAAGGCTACTTCCAACATCCTTTCGAATTTTGGCGTAGGTTTTTTCCGATTCACCTCTAAACAGAAAATGACCCGTGTGAGCAACCTTGGAGAGACCTTTGACGTTGACAACAGCGGTTAAACTATCGATCACCTTCTCACCATAAAACCCATAGCGCTCGACATCATCAAAAAACAATTGCTCTAGAAACTCCAACTCTGCCTCGCTGAATGCACCCACAGAGTCATACCGACGAGCGTACCGAATCATGTCATCAAAGCCAAGCACAGTGAAATTGCCATGACCGACAAGACTTTGAACGCGATCAATTCTCATGAAACTATCGGCCAATAAGCGACGCTGTTGCTCTGTTAGAAATATATCCTCATCATAGGAGCGTTCAAAATTGCTCATCTTGTTTAGATAACGCGCTAGTTGGACACCGCCCCGCTGCTCAACGTCCAATGGGTTTTCAAAAGCATTTAGATAGCGAACTCGATCAGGCGCTGGCCCAGCCATCTGTCGTACTGCTGCTGACATATCCGCGGAGCTTATGGACATATCCTCCTGGATTGCAGATATATTATTGGCAAAGGAAGGCATGGGAGTGAGAGTAGGATTAACTAGATTGGCGTTTGAATGAGCACTAAGCGTAACGCTCGTTGGGGCAAAAGGGCGTTTGTGTAATTTCCACGCAGCAGAGCCACCCAGCGCTGCAGCAGCAGCAGCGCTAATTGATAGAAGACCCAAAAATTTTCTTCTCTCCACCGTTCCGATTTCCAATAACTGTGAGTTAATACTAGCAGACTATCGTGACTTATCTACTTCCTAAACGTTAGCCCTGATCCCTTTGGACATAACAAATGCCGGTGTTGAGAGCACATCCAAATCCTCGAGAGGATTCCTTTCGTAGGCAACCAGATCAGCTGAGTAGCCTGGACTCAGCTGCCCAACTTCATGACCAAGCCCAATTGCTTGCGCACAATCACTGGTTGCCGACTTCAATGCCTCGACCGGAGAAAGTCCTGCAAAGTGCGCAAATACAGGGATAGCCTTGGGTAGGTCGCGGTGATATACCCCCGGAATCCCAGCATCTGTCGACGCTATGAGCTTTACACCAGCCGCTCTCATTTTCTGATAATTACCACTGATGAGGCCGGCAAAAGACTTGCTGCCAATATATCTTTTCCACCCTGCATTTATGGTTGGACTCACCCAGACGCCGTTTTCGACGATAGTATCAACAACCGTCGGATCGTATTCTCGAGCCCAACCCTTTTCTCCAACCCAGGAACAATGCTCAATCGTCGTGACACCCGCTGCCGCTGAGTTGTGAATACCATTTGTACCATGACAGTGAGCAGCAACGGTGTAACCCTTGGACTTAGCCAGTTTCACCATCGACATCATTTCTTCAGCATCCCATTGCGAATCTGCAGGGGTAGAACCTGGTGTTAGGCTACCTCCGGTTGCCATAATTTTGATTAAATCTACGTCGTGGGAAACCTGACGGTCTATCACCTCGAAAGCCGACTGCAGATTGTCAGCTTCCCCACCCCAAAAGTGGCAGTGACCATTCACCGATGTTACAGGTTGCCCTGAGCAGAACAGCCTAGTGCCCTTTATCTCACCGCGATTAATTTGGTCTCTAACTTCTAATTCTAACCACTTCCCGCCACCGAGATCTCGGGCTGTTGTGATACCAGCCAACAACATTTCGTAGGCGCGACTAGCGATCTTAGCTTTGATTTCATCATCAGTGAACTTGGCGTGAGACAGAGGATCCTTGACGTCTGGGTCGAGGCACATATGGACATGGGCATCTATTAAACCGGGAATCAATGTTAAGCCCGCGCAATCTTGCATTTCTCCACTCGCATTCGAGGAAGCAGCCAATTGAACAATCCTTCCATCTACTATCTCAATTGCATTGGCAACGAGCAGTGCATCAGATACACCATCCCATATCTTTGCATTAGTCAGCCACATTTTCATCGTCTCCATAACTTCTCTTGTCACTGTATACAAACAAGGAGGATGCAGCAAAGTTGAAAAAGCTCGCACTGACTATGCCGATAATCAGCGCTGCTAGCTTGTACTGATCGAAGAAATGAACGTTGGTTGTGAGATAGGTATACGTCCCCCAGCTAATGGCAAAGCCAAACAAACTCGCCCCCACAAACTCAAGCCATTGCTTGGCTTTCGGTCGTTTTTGCCTTTCACCAAAGGTAGTGACTCGATTCAGCGCCCAGTTCCAGCTCACTGCGGGCCAAAAGGATAAGGCGCGGGCAGAGACATGGGAAACACCGAGAAACTGAAGTAGGAAATAAAATGATATATCGATTAAGAATCCGCTCGCGCCAACCGCTCCAAAATGAATGAATTCTGCAAAATTGCCGAACTTATAAAGATAGAGCCTGCGTAAATGCCTCAGATACTTCATCTGTTGGTGAAGGTTCATCTTGCTCTCACCAATCTGCCGGTCTTTAAACAGAATCGGCACTTCAACAACCTTGTTAAACTGACCTCGCACCATGAGTTCTAGGCCAATTTTGTAGCCAAGGGGTTTGAGAGTGTTTAGATCGACGTTACGACGATCAAAGAGAAAAAATCCAGACATTGGATCACTACAGCTGACGAGAGGCTTGGCAATCATGGTGGCGATTTGAGAATTGATGAAACGCCAGAGGCTCCAGTCCCGATCGAAGCTACCACCTTTAGCGTAGCGACTACCGAGAACAAAGCAATCAACGCCTTCCTCAAGTTCAGCTAATAGCTTCGGCAGCATTTCTGGCGGATGAGACAAGTCCGCATCCATCACTACGATTCGGTCGAAGCTTGCCGCCAAAACTCCATCTAAAACCGATAACGACAGATCCCGTGGCCGACCACTAGCCTGGATCAGGCGTATAGGATAGTCATGCAACAGGGCTTCCAACACGATTGCCGTATCGTCCTCAGAGCATTCATCCGCAATCAGCAACTCATACTGCACCCCAACAAGAGCGGCAGCTACGCGTTCTGCGAGCAGCGGAAGATTTCCAGCTTCGTTAAAGGTGGGGACGACGACAGAGAGCAAAGTTTTCCTACTTGCCTGGATAGGGGTCCTTGCGGACCCCGTTTTCATTTTAGCTTTTGAATGACTTCATAAGACGGGCGAATCGCTGAGGGTCAAAGCTGTCCTCATTAGCCAATGACTCGTAGGCTTTAGTCAGCCAACCTGCATGGGTGTCTCGTTGTCCAGAAGTAGAGAGCAACATATCAACCGCCATCAGCGCTTGTTCGGCACTCACATAATCAATCATTCGACTTCCTGCAGAAGCCGCAATAACTGCGCTGACCAAATCACTAGCGCGGCCGCCAATCGCGGTACCATCCACTTTTTCGTCCAACTGATCGAGTAGACCTAATAGATGCTTTGTGGCCTTACCGACATCGCCGCCGTTTGTAACGGTCTGATGTAACTGCCTAAGTCCAGTGCGAAGTTTTCGATCTAGTCCTTTATCCAGAACGTTAGCGATCGCAAACAACATCACAAAATTTGCATCGTTCAAGCGCACGCTACCAGGCGGCAGCGAAGACTTTTCAGATTGCTGCCAACGTTGTTCAGACATCGAATGATGACAAGAATGACAGTCAAAAAGAGCTAGCTCCGGAAACAAACCACCGCTCTTAAGGCGTCCTTGGATTAGGTGCAGTGTTTGGCGAGATGCTTCTATCTGTCCAATCGACCAGAGTTCTATACTAGCTCCAGCCCATTTTTCTGCTTTATAATCATCGTCCATGACATAGTGCGCTGGTTGAAGCCAGCCAAAGGTATCGAGTTCGAAGGATATTCTCGGGTGCCCAGCGCCCATGATGTCATGGGTCGCCATCTTCTCAGATGTTCCGAGGTGACAGGACAGACATAGTTTTGCTCGAGCCCGAGGATCATCTGTGGGGTACATCCCATCTGCAACATTAGATGCATGAGTAGCGGCATCATCAACATGGGTGGAAATATAAGTTTCCGCGCCACCGTGACAGGATTCACATCCGATACCGTCGCTCATCTGAAAGCGATCTCCACGATGCTCCTTGGCAACATTGTCTGCGTGACAATCCAGACACATACTCGCTTCGTGGGCATTTTTGAGTCCAAGATTCTTGGCAATGGCCTTCGACTCCGCCGTCAGAAGCGTATTGTAGGCCGCTCTGTGACGGTCACGCTTACTCCAAATGACATATTCATTCTGACTCACCGCTGTGGCGGTTCGGGCCCTTACAGAGCCGTGACAGACACCCGAGGCACAGGTTGCCACGCCCAAATGATCCTGAGGGGCGTTTTGAGGTAACTCTGCCGCAAAAACCAAACTGCCAAGACACACAAAGGCTAAAGACGTTAGATATCGATAGATTCTTATCATTTTCGTTTTGCCTTTTTCATTTCAAGCTCGTCTTTAACGAACCAGGGCTTACCTGATTTATCCAAATACAGCTTTCTCATATCCGATTCACTCAAAGGACCTGAACCCAAACGGCTAAACACTGCCACCTGACCGCCGGTTTCATCTACAGCTCGGTCACGCTCTACACCCCTCGACAATGACAATGCCGGTTTGTTTGTAGAGAATGTGGCGATCACTTCGGGTTTCACATCCGGGCTGAAACCGTAATAACGCGGCTGACTTTCTGGCGAAGTGAGCTGGACAACCTTAAGTCCCCCTGCCCCATCCGCTACATATGCGTACAAGCTGGCATTGGTACTTGCGACCACGACATCGCGTGCATCGATGAGACCCTCCGTGATTCGTCCATACTCAACCATATTCGTAGGGTCTGTAACGTCTACCACAACAACACCTTCACTACCTGCCGCGACATAGGCGAAGGTTCGCGCCAGAGTTACATTGTGTGCATCAGTGAGACTAATAAGATTATTCTCAACCAGTTTTGGCTCAGTCGGATCAGTGATGTCGACAACCTTCAGACCGTCTGCATCTGTGACAAAGAGATAGCGGAACTGCAAGTAAACACCCCGAGCGCCATTCATTGGAACAGTCGCAACGTGGACCGGTTCAAGGGGCTTATCCAAATCTAGGACAACTAGACCCGCACTAGCGGTCACATAAACATAGTGGCCACCTACCGATAGGTAGCTCGCACCATCCAAGACTCCGCCTTCATTCCAAGTGACAGCACGAGTCAAGAAGTTATTTCGTGGTTCCCCATCAGATAATGTATTGACGTCGGTCAGAATCAGACCTTCCACTGAATCTGTAATCAGTGCGTAGTTATAAATCGGATGGAAAGGTTTCTCCTGATTCGTAACTCGCATCAATTCACCTTCATTTCGATAGGGTGCAATAGGCTGGGTCGTTAACAGAGAAACACAAGTGGCATTTTCAGAAGGAATCGATGTGTCCTGCCCTGCTCGAGACGCTGGTGCAGTGATGATTCTCTGACTGATACCTTTGTTCGCAATGCCTGCAACATCGTAGACTTGCAAGCCCTTCTTGCCAGCTGCCGCAAACAGATACTCACCTCTAAGCTGGATACAGTTCACCTCACCCGAACCATGGCTTCGACCGATCTGCAGCTCGTCGTTATTTTCTTTGTGTTGGGCATAATAATCCGGATAAACAATCCGCTGCAGGTAGCTGCCAATAACCGCCTGAGGCTCATCCCACTCAGTGACCTGTACGGCTTCTACTGAACCATCTCCACCCAAATAAGCGTGATAGCCAACGAAGTCGACGAAGTCGGTGCCATACCCCAGGGTCTGGGTCATGATAGCGTTATTGTCACCCTTATCTGACAAGTGACAGTCACTACAAACTCTTGTTTCAGTCTTGCGAACCGTGTGAGCAAAATGCGGATTAATCGCCTGGGAACTATACCCGGGTGCAGAAATGGGAGGCTGCTGGACGTAAATCTTCTCGCGGTTCGAATTGGTAGATGACAGAACCAGTGCAGAGGTCGAACGCAATGGTGCTATTCGACCACCATTAATCTTACCTCTACGTCCCAGCATAAAGATCTGGTCGCGAACAACTTGTGGATTATAGCTCGCGTAGTTCCGAGTCTCGCCACCCTCATAATGAAGGCGCTCTGTCTTCCAGTTGGCTTCAATGGGCAAATGACAACCCGCACAACTGGTGGTCCATGACTGGTGACAGGTATAACACTCCATCGTGTCGTAGCCATGAGCTCGCTCATCGGCGGGAACGTCTACACCCCATTCCTGAGTGCTGGTATCGCGTTTCATGGTCTTAGCGCGGGCTGCCTTAGCATTGTATTGATGACTTTTCGGATCTACCGTGTCCTTAACCAGGCTCATTTCCCACTCGCGATCAGGCCACAGAAGGCTGCGTTGGAAAAGCTTGCCGTCACGCCAGCTGAACCGAGATTCCCCGTCGGGATTACGAATTAGGCTTAAATCAGTACCGCCTGGAGGCGCCGCTGGGCCTGAAGTTCGAAGCGTTGGGTATTCATTCGCAGTACCGTGACAATCAACACAGTCGATCTCAACTGCACCGCCGACTTCACCGTAGATATGGCCATTACCATGGCTGTCTTGAGAAAAGTGACAATCAACACAGTGCATGCCGACATCTAAGTGAACCGACGACATATGCACGGCTTTATCAAACTTTTCGGGGTCGTCTGGCTCAACAATATCGCCAGCCGCGTCCAATAGATTGCCTTTACGATCCTTCTTGAACACGGCGCGAAAATTCCAACCGTGGCCGTGATAGTCTGCAAACTGAGTGTTTTTGAGGGTTGGGTTGAGTTCTGAAACGCCTCGCAAAAACTCCTGGTCCTTCCACAAGCCACGAACCGCAGCTGCTTCAGGATTGTTCTTGCTGGTTTCTAAAATATCATGGGCATCCGGATACACTTGCTCTTTGGGGAACATAGATTCTGCATCGGACTCGTAATCCCACATCGTGTAACCGAGGAAAGTATTAACGAACATATTCGGTTGGTGCATGTGACAGGAAATACACTGGGCTGTCGGAATAGCGCGAGAGAATACGTGCTTGATCGGGTGGCCTTCTTCTCCTTTGGGAATCATCGGATCAACGGTTTGCGTCATACCGGTATGACCTGCCTCACTATAGGGGCCTGAATGCCGTGGATCTCGATCGTTCGCATAGACCACATGGCAGGAGCCACAACCAGAGGTTCTATAGTCACCGGGATTATCATTCGTGCCAAGAAACCACATCAACGGATCGTTCAGGCGAGTTTTATGCACATTGAGCACTGGAACGGAAATTCGCTGACCGGTTCCTGGACCTCGATTGGACTGTCGGAAATCCGGTCGCCCAGGTTCCTCTATACGTTGAAAGAGTCCTAGCGCGTTTGGAAGACCTGTCTCGGGAAATAGGTTAGTAAGATTTCGTCCACCACGCTCAAACACTCTGAAGATATCTCCCGGCGGTACCGTTTCCCAAGAAGGAAAGGGTAACAACATCGGCAGTATGCCGTGATCCTCAAGAGCCGCTTGCGCATCTTTCAACGGTGGCCCCTGAATAGCGCTGGGTTCACCGTCTGGTGTGTAAGCTTCACCTAGAATGTAGTTCTTATAGGGCAGAACATTGTTGGCATAAGTCGCTGCGCCAAAGAGCATTGCACCAGTTGCCATTATGCTGCGTTTGGCCGCCTGCACAGTTTCGAGGTGACAGGCGCCGCAGGCTTCTTTCGCTACTCGCAGATCCGATGGGTTTACAAATCGGACAAATTCTTTTGCCTCTTTATTAAGCAACGTATAAGACACTTCTGGGTTCTTACTGTGTGGAAAACCCCAATCCTCTGGGTAGCTAGGCAACACATGAGCTTCTTCCAACGTGTGAGCGCGATCGTGGCCCTCACCCTCATGATAAAACACTTCAGCATTACCACCATGGCAATCAGTACAGCCTAAGATTACCCCAGGGCTAGCATGCATACTTAGGCTATCCGTGTCCGTATGGCAGGACATACAACCAGCGCTTTTGGCATCTGCTTCCGCTACTGACTGAGAGCGTGGCGCTGCAGGCGTGACTTCATAGACCCGCTCTACGTAAGCGCCGCCTGCTTCAGACCCATAGACCGTGGCCATACTCAGCACGCTTGAGACGAGCACAATGAGTACTCTCGTTACTAGTGATAAGGATCGGCTTGTTGAAATTGTCATTATTGCTTTTTGCATCATTTCCCGTACTTTGGTTTCCCGTACTTTGTTTCTAGTACATCAACGTTATGTTACCCAAAACTGAGTAGGGTGTATCCGCCTCATTACCATAAAGATCATCAAACCCATCTTGTCCGAGCAATCCGGCAGCAGATAGCCTAAACACAATATTTTGCGACATAAGCGGACGATAAGTTAACGAGATTGAAACGTCATGACCAAGGTCGTTATCTATTGGTCCTTGCTGACGAGCAGCTTCAAGAATCTCTGTCGAATCGAAGCGAAAATAATTCCAGTTCAGAGATAATCTTAGTTCAGGCAATAGATCAGCGTCCGCTCCAATCCCAATCATCTGGATACCAGGGTTGATAAAATTTGATTGACCCTGCTCTTTGCTGGGCCGGAGCGATGGAATGATGCTGTTCCGACCCATTAGTGCAATACCACCACCGCCGATAAGGGGTACGTTTTGCCTAATGATAAAGCTTGTATCTGCTCCTGCAAATTGAGGGTTCTCAAATATCGCATCAAAACCATTAGCTTCATCATCAAACGGATCATCATCTCCAGAGGTCCATAGAATCGATAACCGAGGACGGATCCAGTCAAAGTCCATTGAAGCCTCAGCTGCGATAAAGAACGCGCTGATTTTTTCTTCTTTGGAAGCGATACGAGTGCTGGTTTGATGTCCGTAGGCATAGTAGGCCGAGGTCGTCAAATTAACCCGTTCAAAGTGGCCATCACCGCTATAGCCGAAATAAGTTACTTCATAATTTCGTGTCCGTTCATCGAGCAGCGATGCTGGGCGTTGGATGAAGCCGTTTTTATCAAATAAGGACTGCCCCTTCTCGCGATTACTGTTGTGGATCACGGTGCCCTGTGAGAAGAAACCAACCCTTGGAAAATCCTGCCAGTAGACATTGGCAATAAATACGTGGTCATCTCGTAGCGGCTGAGTTACATCATTCAGCCCACTATTAGTGTCTTTTTCCAGCCGTTGGAACCAGGCAAGGTTGTACTGGAATACATTGTTCTCACGGGTACCAAAGAGGCGAACGCCAAACTGAGCATCCTGGAACAAGAAACCCCGAAAATCACTCGAGAACGGCTGAATGCCCACTCGGATGCTATCAAAATCAAATCGATCCGAGACGTTACGCAGGTGTTTATCGACAAACAGAGCTTGAACGCCCATAAACGTATCTCGACGCCGTCGGTTCGATTGACCACCTTTATCAGGATCAACGTTCAGAATACCTTTTTCGTCGGCATGTACCTGATTGATATTGAACGCTGGTGTGAATCTAAATTCCCAGTCTGGTGGCTTAAATGTCGTGTTGCCCTTATAGAATACATTCTCAAGAATAAGAGTTTGGGCAAGAATTGTGGTCTCTCCGAGCCCAATCGTATCAAGTGCGCCTGATCGACTAGTTGTTGCATTACCGACTGGAATTGGAAAACGTCTCGGCTCAATGATGGTGTCGCTAATTGCGATGATGCTGTAAAACCAATCTTTACCCCAGACTGGCATGTCGCCTTTGAGCCAGTTCTGAGCGTTATAGGGATCCCAAAGGTTCGTATTAACACCAACGTTATTCACTATGCGCCAACGATCTGGAACGGGCGGCCCTAGATCAATTGGATCAACCCAAGCACGGATTCTTCCCTCGTCTGGAGTATCCTCACACAGGGGTAACTCATACTCATCCACCGGAGCACCGGGCCGTCGTCGCTGATTGTTATTTTCTGCATTCTCGACACAATACCCCGAGGCAGGGACAATGCCCTCTTGCGCAGCAACAGACGACAGTGGCAGTAATGGGAGCAACGCTAACGCGGCTGAATAAACCTTAAAGACCATTGCACACCTCCGTGTCGTTACTACCAATAAACGGCAATTGCGGGCAGTTCACATAACGAAGCCGTGACTCTTCGCCAGGAATCGTCAAACGGTCTGCTCGAATTTCTGGAGGTGCATTGTTAATCGTACCTAGACGCTCTCCTGCTCGATGCAAGCCTAAGAAAGAGAACATGTCATCCTGGTCAACGCCGTCTCCTGATACACCTATACCGCCGACCAATAATTCACCTCGATATATGGGCACACTCCCGGGAAAAATCTGAATCCCATTCGCCAAATTTGGCACTGCGTTCTGGACCGTAAATGGATCAACCGCCGAAAAGCCAGTATTACCAGTGCAGTTCTGTGGCACATCGGGGAAAGGGGCGCCTAGTATGTGCGCCACATGGTGAATCACTGAGTTGTAGGACAGATCCAACTGGAGACCAACGCTGAAGATACTCCACTCGCCTCGGGGCTTACTGAGCGGGCCAGCTCGACCGGAAATTGGGCCATCGGGAAAGTTGGGGCGCGATAGGTTACCACCAGCTCTGTCTGAGAAGGCCACTAGCTCACCGGTCGTTTCTAGGGCACCAGCATTACCGAGGAATATCTGAACATCTAACACGTAACCGGAGAATGAAGGTGCAGGTGTAGGCAGAGTATCTAGCTTAGACAGCGAAATGGGTAAAGTCATGGGCGACGCGTAAAGTGGGTCAGGAAAACCTCGCAAAATATCACCGGGTGTTTGTCCAGGAAGCCGACCAGTGCCCGAAAAGAAGGTTGCGGTTCTGGCTTTTTGCAGCGACACATCGGCACCGAATATTGGACCGTCCCGAGTTCGACCCATGCCAAGAATGTTGCCATTGGTATCGACAACAGAAATAGTGACTCTAGCTTGCGTACCGGCAGGTACACGAATTTGTGCGCGGGACTGGTTAGCGACGCCAATCGCTTCGTTCATGAGCGTTTGGACTTCAGCCGCGGTGAGTGCATTGATGGCATTGCCAGCTGGGGCATCCAGACCATTTCGGGCGGGGTATCGGTTTTGATTGGCCTGATCAACAAAAACAAACGCATCGAGAGTGACACCATTGGCATCAACGAAAGCGCTAGCGTCCGCTGGGCGGATACCTGAGCCTGGTTGACCAAACACCGTGCCAGCCCGTGCTCCGGCTCCATCGAAATAGGCAGTAACTGGAACGTAATTGCCGCGGCCGCTAGTCACAATCGTAGCAATGGGATCTGACTGACCAGGTATTGATTGCAGGTCTGTAACAAATACGTCACTAAATCGTGCAGTTTTCCCCACGATCGTAATTCTGTCGGCGCGAATGTCCAGAGGAGCCGCGTATCCGACGGTCGCTGCCGTCGCAATAAGCTCGTCAACGTTTTGATCGAAATCGGTGACTATTTTATCGAGCCCGTAGATCCCATCTGCAATGACACCAACCCCACCAACGTTGACACCGTTAATGTAAAGCGGCAAACCACCTGGATCTGCTGCCAGGCCCAGAGGAGCTCGATGCGGGCCAACTGTGGATGTTGGACCATTTTGAAACCGTTGGGAAAAATCCGAACAAGGAAGTTGGCTAAATTGAACACCAAACAGTGGACCAGAGGCGACATTAGCCTCTCCCGGATTGAAATTTTCTTGAACGATCTGGCTGGCTGTACGAGTTGTAAAAGCATTTTCACCGGTAGATAAATAGGCGCCTGTGATGGCTTTCGAAATCGCCGCAGCCCCCGCAGGAATAAAATTGAGGCTTTCCAACCCGCCAGTAACCGGCGCACCTAACTTACTGGTTGAAGTGACTGTAACGAAGGCTTCCGCATTACTCGATTGGAAAACACCAAGAACGTTTCCTACCCGATCCACAACTGCGATGGTTGCTCCGATATCTCTTGCTTCTGCCTCAGCAACTGCCTGGGCAATTATAGTCTCCACATCAACAGCGGAGAGAAAGCAGTTTTCCCCACAGTTGACAGGCGTACCCATCGGCGCGGGACTATCCACTGCGGCTTGTTCCGCATCATTCGTACTTCCCCCACCGCTACCACCACTGCAGGCTGCAAGTAGGCCGATTGTTGTAAATAATGTGATTAGGTTTCTTTTCATAGCGCCGAACCTTGCTCAATTTCCACTGGTGCTCCCATAGGCTTCTGGTTATCCAAATGGAATTCGTGGCAAGCGATACAGGTACTTTGGAGTAAGTTTTTTGCGTCTTCGCCGCCATGGCAGGATCGGCAACTGTCGATATCTGGCATCAAAATATCGCTGGCTTCATAGGACATTTCAGCATCGTGACAGCTTTCACAAGACATATTCTTGTGGCTGCTGTGAGAGAACGCCGATAGAGGCATCCAATTCGTATTGAGACGAACTGGCGTCACCGTCCAGGGCACAACTGAATCCTCACCCTTAAGAATTTCATGACAAATCGTGCAAGTTTGCTTCTCAAACAGATTCGACGCTGCCTCATCAACCCGGGCTTGAATAAAGTCATTTGCTTGTTGCGTTAGTGGCTTACTGCCATCGATCTGAGTTTCTGCAATCAAATCACTAATCGATTCTTTCCGCGCCGTTCTTCCTGGCCGTCGCACATCTCTGGATACCGGCAGATCAAGCTTAACGTTCGCCGCCTGGGACTTGGGTTGATCCCGCGTCACAAATTGATAGGCATAGTATTCACGTAGAGTTCGCATCAGATCGGGAGGTGAGCCATGAGGCACAACGCGATCAGGCGTCGATGGGTCAAAAGTCAATTGATGACAATCAGCGCAGTGTTGCTCCATGGTCACTGTACGCATTTTAAGCCCACCTTTCTCTGGGAGGTGACAGTCCTGACAGACCATGACAACCTTGCCGTCCAGACCATTAATCCCATCATCGCTCAGATGAATATCATGGGGGAACTTTAGATTGCTCTCTTCAACTATCTCCTCTTCCCAGATATCGACTCGTTTCCGTTCCCATTGATCGTCTTCATCCAGCACATCTACCGTCAGCCTAAAGTCGGGGTGATCATCAAGAAAATCCGTCGCTCCCAGCAAATCGGTATGGGCGAAACCGGCATCTTCTAGATCAGCATGGCAGTCGTTACACACCTTTTGATCTTGTCTGGTGATACTTCCAGTTGCACTATGCTCTTTGTGACAATCTCCGCATTGCTCACCTGCACCGTAACCCCGACCTTGGACTTCGGTGTCGAAATGGTGATTCACAGACTGATGACAGGTTAGGCAATCTTCATCTCGAGTCTGAGTAAAGGCTTCAGTATGGCAGTAGCTACAATCATCACCCATAAAGGCGTGGGTTTGATGTAATTCTCCGGTTAGCCAAAGTCCATCATCAGGAAGTGGACTTTGTCGGAATGTCTCCAGCGCATCTTTACCCATAAAGAATCCCGAGGCGGGGATGAGCAGTCCGATCGTAAGGATTGACAAAAACAGCGCCCAGGCAAAACCTCGCTCTGGTATTCCAATTTCAAACAATCTCGTGGTGAAACGGTTTCTTAGTGGTTCGACCTTCTCGGAGGAAAGCTCGACTTCGATGACATAGTCAGCATCGTCTACCCCAGCCAATACTCGAAGCTGATGACCGGAAATATCTACTTCATCCCCCGGCTCCAAGACCGCACGTTTGGTTAACTCATCATTAACAGCAAACCTGTGCGCACCGTTCGCTGAAAGCGTTAGCTTTCCTGACGATACAGAGAGCTGTGAATGCTCCAGCGGCAAGCGTCGATCGGCAATTTGGATCACCTGATCCGTGCCTCGACCTATGGTAGCGACATTACCTTCGAAACTGCTCTGTTGAGCAGTTTTCGATTCAATATAGCGAACAATTAAGCGCACCTGACTTTCCTATTTACCAGTACAGAAACACGGACACGATATGCGCGACCAGTGCTGCAATAAGGCCGAATGACATCGGAACATGAAAAAACAACCAAATTTCCTGAATGGCCGACATGCGGACATCTTCACGAATCGTGCTCAGGAGTTTTTGTCGACTTGAGTATTCTCGAACTACAATTGCTAGCGCCTGTGACTCTTCACCCACTGCGTTTGATCTTCGATGAACCAACCATTCTACTGCGGCCGTCTGATTTTGATTGGAAATTACAGCTCCTCCAATCAAAACTTTAGACTTATCACGACCTAGAATCTGATCCCCGAGACCGCCGCCAATTTCCGTTCTCTCGACACCGCTGGTCACGACGGAGCGCACATCATCGCTCATTTTAGCCACACTTTTCTTTAACTGAGCATCCAGATCCTCAAGCCTAAGAAAAATATCGTCAAGGGTTTCGCTCTTCTTCAGCAGATTACGAGCATTAGGATAAGTTAGGTAAGCCCATACACCGAAAAACCCGCTAAATATGACCAGACACATCAACACATAAGCAAAGGTATGAATGTTAAGTGCAAATTGAAATCCGGTATGGAGGGTGGCCACAACCAAAAGCGCTCCCCCTAAATAGACGTGAGCCGAAACCCAACCTCTCACGGTACCCCATCCATTGGCGAAGTTTCTTTTCCGGCGCCCGAGGTAAAGCAGCCAGAAAATTAGCACTGCACCGATTGTGCCCATGGTATATCCATACCAGGTCCCGCCATTAGGCGTCTCTTCAGGGTCGTGCCAGCCGTAGATGATAACGCTCATTGTGACGAACGCCAGCGCTATCCACAAATAGCGACCGCCTGCGTGAGTGATAAAAGATGTATGCATGGATCCCCTAGCTCGTACTTATTCTTTTTGTTTGAATCATTTTTTTAGTAGTCACTAATTTACCAGCTCAACGAATTCCTCTGGACTCAGACGTGCAGCAGCTCCTGTTGGACAGGCTCGGACACAGGCTGGTCCACCCGGCTGATCTTTGCACATGTCGCACTTGACTGCTTGTTTGAATACACCAGCTGTTGTAGCCGCGCCTTTACCGGGCTTTTCACCTAGACCAAATAGCATCCAACGCCAAAAGTTCTTCGGCGCTTCGGTTTTGTAGGCCATCTGAATCACATCATAAGGACAATTCTGTTCGCAATTACCGCAACCAATGCAGTTGTCGCCGATATAAACTTCACCACCCGCACCACCTCGCTGAATGGCATCTGGGGGACAGTCCTTCATGCAACTGGGGTCTTCACAATGACGACAAGACGTTGGCACATGAATATGAGCAAATGTTGGCCCAGCCTTTCGGTTAAGTCGTGAAGTTCCGTCGTGCGTTGCAGCACAGGCAGATTCACAAAAGTCGCAGCCGACACAGATGTTTTCATCGATCAGCAACACATCTGTTGCTTCACCGAGGCCTTCACCCATCAGGAATGACATTATATCACCTGACTCTGAATTGTTTTGCAGCGCAACATTTTGCTGATGGCGAGCCTCCACCATCGCTTGCATTCTTTCCTTCAATCCTGGAGATCGATCTAGCAGCATATCAAAGGATGCTTTATCGATCGAAATGGTTTCGGTTTTTACTGCGGCTTTGACCGTCGCTGATCGAGCCGTGCCACCCAACAGCCCCATTTCTCCTATTGTTTGGTCAGCAGGAACGTAGTTCATGATGACTTCGCGACCGTCGATCTGAATTGACACGGTGACGGACCCGCTACGGATATGGTGCAGTGTGTCCGCCTCGTCACCTTCTTGCATAATGACTTCGCCGGGCGCGTAGGAATTGATCTTGGCGTTTGCGGCGATGGGCTGCAGATCTTCGATCGGGGTTTTTTGCGCAAACTTTTGCTGAATGGCGCGAACAATAAAGGTCTCGTCGAGCACGCGTTTAACCGCATCGACAGAAGCAATCAGTTTATTCATCGTTCGCCGCGGGGTCTCGATGAGAACACAGTTCTTGCCGGCACGAATAGTCGCCGAACGGCGCCGACCAGAAAGAAGGCTGCCTTCGCCGAAGAAGCTGCCCATTCCTGATATAACTGTTAGGTCTGCACTTAACTCGATCTGTACTTCGCCTTCCAACACTGTATAGAAGGTGCTCGTGTAGTCATTTCTAGTGAAAATAGTATCGTTTTCTGCTGGCGCATGAACCGAGGAGTCGAGCATCAGTTCACGAAATTGGAGGGCGTTAACGCCGCTGAAAACTGGGATTCGCTCCTGTGCCATCTCAAGAATTTCGTCCACATCCATTTTGTAGGGAAGAGAACGAAATGAGTCTTCCAACAAACCATGGTCTGCAGGTCTTACATCGTTACCCTGAATATACTCGACAACTTCGTAACCCTGATTCATGGCTTGCTTAATGAGCGGATAGCCCCCTAGCGCGCCTATGACATACATACCTGGTACATTAGATTCATAGGTGCTGCTGAGCGCTGGAATCGCTGTCATTTCTGCATTGGGGAATTCAATCCCAAAGGATTCAACCAGTCCGCGAGGAGGAATTGCACCCAGACGTGCAATAACGCGATTCAGTGGCAAGCGCGCCTCACCGGTGTTGGTTTTTAATACCAGATTGCCACGAAATTCTTCGCTATCAGCTACTGCAACCTCTGATGGAGAACTATTGAAGTAACACTCAACCTCCCCGGAATCGATCGCCGCGGTAATTAGGTTCAAGTTGCCCTCTTTAGCACGGGCAAATTCATCTTTACGATTGATAATGTAGACCTTGTTGTTCTTCATCAACGCAATCGCATTTTCGATGGCCGCGTCGCCAGCGCCTACAATTGCTATAGCTTCGTCTTTATATTCATCTGGATCATCAAGGGTATATTGGATCCAATCAGCCTGATCGCCATCCACACCTAATTGACGGGGGTTACCCTGCAGACCGATACCAAGAATAATATGGCGGGCTTGAATTTCATCACCGTTCATAAGTCCGATGGAAAAATTGCCCTTTTCGCCAGAGATGGACTTCACTTCGGCGCCGTACTGAATATTGACACCAAGACTCTCAATGCCCGTTTCCCAATTACCTAAGATTTCTTCTCGTTTACCGGCGTCAAAAACAATCGGGCTTCGAAGTGGCAACACGCCTGGCTCAGCCATGACGTGTTTACCTTTTTGATATTTCTGGATGGTGTTCGCGAGCTTTGGCGAGCTTTCTAGAAGTACGTGTTCTACCTTGGATTCAGCGCAGCGAGCGGCGGCACTTAGTCCACCAGGTCCTGCTCCAATGACAGCTATTTCGTACAATTTTGCTCTCCGGACATTTGTTATTCTTTAATCTACGACTGGAAGTCTTACCTCGCCAACTTCTAGCTGTCCGTTCGCGGGAAAGCTAGCATAAGAAAATAACACAGTTATCTCCAAAGCCAAACCTCTTGAGAGAATTTCTAACATATTAATTTCATTATATAGCGCTGTGAACCATCGCTCATATTTCGAGTAATTGTGCATCGCAACACCCTCCTCTTGACTGAAAGCTCGACGCTCATTGCAACTTACTGACGCATATGGGTAAGAACTCTAACAGGAACGCTGCAGCATGCATAAAACAGAAATCTAATCCAGCGGAATCATCAATTGTATCTGCCTTACGTTCAAATTGACCTGGATGATTTGGAGTCTGGCACGGAGACCGAACGGTTAAGTCGAGCAACCTCAAGCAAACCTGTCAGTATCAAGTCAGATACAACCTCGTCGAAGAGTTCTTCCCGACTAAAGAGCTGGGCGAAACCGCCGGTACCAATAACCAGAGGCGCCTCCTCGGAAAACACTTCGGCGGTGATCCTGGTGACCAATTCACGTACCATTCCAACATTTGACCAATAAAGACCGGCCTGGATGCTTTCCACTGTGGT
>JBLHQQ010000007.1:0-24741 GCA_047625245.1 Candidatus Azotimanducaceae bacterium | reverse complement strand
GGTCGTTTTCCAATCAAAGGCTGACATGACTTTGGGTAATGTTCTATTTTCGTGCCAGGCCTCAAGTGATAAATCAGTAAAGGGTCGAGGGTTTTGAGCGGTAAACCAATCCGCATCCATGTAAGTTTGCCTAAGTAAGGCGACCACGCCCATTCTCGAAACCGGAAAAAATTGCCGCGCCGATCCCTTCTCAAATGAATAGTGGGTCGTGGCATGCTCTCTGACCACGGACAGGTTGGGCAGACCGCCGTCGGTTAAGACCGCAACGGATGTACCCCTCGCAATACCATCTGGATTAAAGCTTACGACCGTCGAGAAGCCTCGCTTTCGGTACTTTGCCGCCTGCTCGTCATCATTCGTAAATAAATCAGCGGCATCAATATGTGACTTGATTGATTCTGAAGCATTGTTTGCCGTATAAGAGGTTGAGTCGAGTACTTCAGGGCCGCGGAACCTAGAACTACCGAGAGGTTTTTGCTTCGGCATGCCATAGTGACTGTAGAAATCGATCAATCCTGGGTAAATATAACGCCCCTTAAGATCAATCTTACGATAGCCCGAGGGGATGTCAGAGCCCGTCGTAACAGCCTCGATCTTGCCATCCCTAATCAACAACATGGCATCGTCCCGCTCATCCCCAGGAGCCACCACAAGCACCGCTCCAGTGAAAGCTATCGCCCCACTTCTATCGTCAGCAATACCGTTAACAACGGCCGTTTCCATTGTAGTGGTCGCAGCAAACAAGGCAGATGTCGTCATGAAGAACAGATAAATGGCGCAACCAAAGGCGCGCACAAGGGGCTTTATCATATTGACCTCGGAATAATCAACGCGGCCAGACCCTAAGGTCGTGACCGCACCTTAGTTTTTCCGTTATTGAACGGAAGCTAAAATTCCATTCAGTGTCGTACTCGGCCGCATCGCTTTTTCAGCGAGCTTCCGGTCTGGTTCGTAGTAACCACCAAGTTCCTGGGCTGATCCCTGGGCAGCATTCAACTCAGACACAATCTTATCTTCGTTATCAGCCAGCTCTTGCGCAATTCGAGTAAAGGTTGCCTTTAATTTTTCGTCTCGGTCCTGGGCAGCTGCTGCCTCGGCCCAGTACAACGCAAGATAGAAGTGGCTACCACGATTATCTAGCTCGTTGACCTTACGCGACGGTGATTTGTTCTCTTCCAAGAATCTCGCAATACCGGTATTCAGAGTGTCTGCCAGTATTTCTGCTCGCTCATTGTTAAATGTCTCACCTAGATGCTCAAGAGACGCACCCAAAGCGAGAAACTCACCGAGAGAGTCCCAACGTAGGTGTCCTTCCTGTTCAAATTGTTGAACATGCTTGGGAGCGGAACCACCAGCACCGGTCTCAAAAAGACCACCGCCATTAATCAACGGTACGATGGAGAGCATCTTCGCACTCGTACCCAATTCCAAAATTGGGAACAAGTCGGTTAGATAGTCGCGTAGAACATTGCCAGTAACTGAAACCGTACTCTCCCCTGCTCGAATACGTTCCAAAGAATATCGAGCAGCAGGAGCAGGCGCCATAATTCGAATATCCAGGCCGCTCGTTTCATGATCAGCCATGTAGGTATTTACCTTTTCAATCAGCCTGGCATCATGCTCACGTTCCTCATCCAGCCAGAAGATCGTCGGCCAGCCAGTGGCTTTTGCACGCCGTACAGCGAGCTTCACCCAATCTCTAATAGGCTCGTCTTTAACGCGGCACATGCGCCAGATATCGCCTTCTTCAACGTCATGCTCAATCAGCACCGCCCCACTGCCATCGACAACTTTTACTGTGCCGCTTCCAGCAATTTCATAGGTCGTGTCGTGAGAGCCATATTCTTCAGCCTTTTGTGCCATTAACCCAACATTGGGTACAGAACCCATAGTAGATGGATTGAACGCGCCGTGTTCTCGGCAGTGACTAATGGTTTCTTGATAGATTCCTGCATAACAACGGTCCGGAATCACGGCTTTCATATCATGCAATCCACCATCAGGGCCCCACATCTTTCCGGACTCACGTATGGCAGCAGGCATGGAAGCATCGATGATGATGTCGCTGGGGACATGTAAGTTTGTAATGCCTCGGTCTGAATTCACCATCGCCATATCGGGTCCATCGGCGTGACACGCATCCAGATCGGCCTTAATTTGTGCGGCCTGTTCCTCGGGTAATGAAGCAATCTTGCTATAAGCATCACCCACACCATTGTTAGGATCGACACCTAGCTGCTCGAACACAGCCGCATGCTTATCAAATGCAGCTTTGTAGAATGCTTTGACACCGTGACCAAACAGAATCGGATCCGAGACTTTCATCATGGTTGCCTTGAGGTGGTAGGAGAACAGTACGCCCTTGACCTTTGCATCTTTAATTTCTTCGTCTAGAAAGGCTTCCAATGCCTTTTTGCTGATGAACGCACCATCAACAACTTCTCCAGCCTGAACCTTGACCTTACCAAGTGTTGTGCCTTCAAACTCAATAGTCAGAGTTTCATCGGCAGCCATGACAACCGCTTTCTCACTGCCGTAAAAATCACCGGCTAGCATATGGGAAACGTGAGATTCGGAATCTGAGGACCATGCACCCATAGAATGGGGATGTTTCTGAGCATATTCTTTCACAGCCTTTGCCGCACGGCGATCAGAGTTACCTTCTCTCAGCACAGGGTTCACGGCACTGCCCTTTACCTTCTCATAGCGAGCTTTGATTGCCTTTTCATCGTCAGTTTTGGGCTCTTCTGGATAATCAGGAAGTGCATAGCCTTTCGCTTGCAGTTCTTTAACAGCTTCGTGAAGCTGGGGATTTGAGGCAGAAATATTCGGCAGCTTGATGATGTTGGCACCCGGTTCCTGAGTCAGCTCGCCAAGTTCCGCCAGGTAATCGGGAATGCGCTGTTGTTCGGTTAAAAACTCTGGAAAGGACGCGATGATGCGGCCGGCTAAAGATATATCTCGAGTTTCCACCGCTATACCAGCGGTATCGGTAAATGCTTTTATGATGGGGAGCAACGAATAGGTCGCTAAACGAGGAGCTTCATCGGTATCCGTGTAGATAATCTTCGGACTGTTGGTCATAGGTATTTCTCATCTCTGGTATCTTTTGGATACGGTGTCTCCTGATTACGGGATCAGGATTTGAGCTGCTCTGATGGAGCAGACAAGCGCCGCATTATGGACTAAAAAGGACTGCCTTGCTTGTTTCCCATGGAATCCGAGTGAGCCTTGCACCATCTCTATCGATATTTTACATAGTGTTTTAAGGAGAGTCGGACCATGAATAAAGTAGAAGGTTTGCATCATTTGGCGATCGCCACGGGTGACATGAAGTCCCAAATTGACTTCTTCACTGACAAACTTGGTATGGAATTGCAGGCTCTGTATTGGATGCACGGCGTGCCAAAAACCTTTCATGCCTTTCTTAGGCTCAATGATGATAGCTCCATCGCTTTTGTCCAAAACCCCGATATCGCCAAAATATCCAGCGAAATCGGCCATACACACGCTGGTAACGCTGGTGCCAACAGCGCACCTGGGACCATGCAGCACCTGGCGCTAAAAGTGGATAACAACACGGAACTACTCGCCATGCGCGACCGACTAAGGTCTAAGGGCGTGCCCGTTATGGGCCCGATCGAGCACGGCATGTGTTGCTCAATTTATTTTGCGGGCCTGGAGAACTTGACCCTGGAGTTCTCCTACTCAAATGAGCCCATCAACAGCGAAGCCTGGATCGATCCAGAGGTGGTTGGACTGCTGAACATCAACGCCGCAGAATTAGAACGATATAAACAATCTTCAAACTTTCAAGACATGAAAGGCACGGTTGCTCAACCCGGTTCTGATGCGCCGGGGCCACATATGAACTACCCGAAAGCGATCTATGAAGGAATTCTGGCCACTCCCGATGAAGTGTTTTTAAACTCCGTTCCCAGTGAGCCTCCGGTACCACAGATTTGACTTGCCGTGCGTCTCAAGGAGACTTGAATCAGATAAGAGGCTCGTTCAACATTTCGCTATGACAATCGCCTTTAAGAGTAAAGAAGACCTCATCAAGCTAACGGTGACGGGACAGTTGACCGCTATTGATCTCTATCGCGGCATCAATGCTATCTTCGAGGCCACTACCCCACCTAAAATGAGACTGTGGGATGTAACCGGTGCAGTTGCCCCCGACGCCGAAGACTTTGCTGAGCAACTCAGGAAATTCTCAATATACTCGACTGAACGCGGCAAATCAGAAAATGGCGCTCGCGTTGCGGTCGTCAGCCTCGACGATGTTCAGTTTGGACTGGCCCGCATGTCTGCGTCGTTGGCAGCGGTTAATCAAGCAACCTATCCCGTGAAGATCTTTCGGGATTCAGATTCAGCAAAGGCATGGCTAAGCGAAGCCGTGAATGAGAGTGAGCGTGAGTCCTCAGACTGAGGCTGCCCACGAATCCTGACCAAGCAGGTCTATGAGCCACCTGTCGAGTCGCAGATGGTCAATATTTGTTTTCGTCTCCGTAACGGCTAACCAATCTGGATCCAATTCAGGATCATCAAGCTCAACGACCTTCATCGACTCCGGGTTATAGAAAACTTCGGTTTTGAGGGCGGCGTTGGTTGTGATGAGCTTTTTACCCATGGCCAGAGTCTCGATGGTCCGCATCGTCAATCCAGATTGTGCTGAGTGATGGACATCCAAGATACAGCGACTTTCACCCATAAGCCGGTAGACCTCAGATCGATCTAACCTTGTAGAAGAAGTCGTAAGTTTCCTTCCCACCAGGATATCTTTCAACTTCGAGGCCAAAGGTTGGAAAAAGAAAACCTTAAAGGTGAGCCCTCTGGCTTCAGCCAACGTTTTGACCTTGAGATAAAACCGATACCTGTTTTCGGTGTACGCGCCAATCAGGCAAAGATCATATCGCGCTGATCGCTTGGGTGTCTGCTCAAGATCTCGAACGAAAAATAGTGGCAGGTAGTTCAAATCCAATCGATTACAATCTGCCAAATCGAACGATGCACAATAATCAAAGTGCTTGATCAGATGAGTGTAGTGGTTGTTTTGCTCCGAATCCCATTGATACATGATCCGCTTCGAATTCGGAAACCTGAGTTTGAATGCTAGCAGAAATGATTCAGGCAGCGTCGAGCCTCGAATCACCAACAAACAATCGACTTCGAGCTTACCTAACTTCTCCAAATACCGCGCTTGTCTGATTCGAGCAAACCAGGAAGACAATCCGGCTCGAGCGGAAATACCCAACCAAACACCTTCGGTCCATTCCTCATGACGTACTACCGTGGCCCCTAAATTTTCCAGTTCACGACTGATCGCTATCGAATAGTCATAGGTTTTTGGCACGACCAGCGCAATCGTCATGCCGGCCAGGGGTAAGCTCAACTCAAAAGCCCCCGATTTTTCAATTCGTCCAGGCTTTGCTTGTATCGATCTTCGGGTATCGATTGACTCAACAACCACTCGACATAGGATGTAATGCCAGCCTCGAAGGACACGTTTGCTCGCACACCGAGCACGTCAAAGAGGCGTTGACTATTTGAAAAATTATGCCGAATATCCCCTTCACGAACCTGCCCCGTGACGTGATAGTCAACTTTTCTACCCAACACATTCGCCAGAGCTTCAATCAACCCGATCACGCTGACGGGCTTTCCCGTACCTACGTTTAATGTTCTACATCCGTCGCCAGAATGATTAAAAGCCGCGGTCAGAGCCTCCACAACATCACTCACATGAACAAAATCACGACTCTCAAGACCATCCTCAAAAACCTCGATATCAGCATCCTTTAGGGCGCAAGTGGCAAAGATGGACAATATCCCAGTGTAGGGATTGGTCAGTGACTGCCCCTCACCATAGACATTTTGCAACCTAAGCACAGTTGTTGGGAACCGACATTGAGCTGAAGCAACCGACACCAATTGCTCTTGAGTCAGTTTCGTCACAGCATAGATGGATAAGGGATTAAGTTTGTCGTCCTCCTGAGTTGACTGCGCGACCATCGATTTATCGCATTCGGGACATAACGGATCAAAGATACCTTCGGCAAACCGGTTATGGCTTCGATCGGCAGGAAACTTTGACCCATGCACTTCGCATTGGTATCGACCTTCTCCATACACTGATCGCGAAGAGGCGAGACAAAATTGGCTCAGGGGCTGCTTTCGTCTGGCAATGGCTTCGAGCACCGCGGTCGTTCCCAGTACATTCACTGCAGCATATCGCCCCATTTCGTACATCGACTGGCCTGTTCCAGTTTCAGCGGCAAGATGGAACACAGTATCTGCAGCATCAACCAGTGCCTGTTGACCTCCTATTTCTCGGACATCCCCATGAACAAACTCAACTTCCGGAGGTAGCTGCATAAAAGAAGTCGACATTTGGGTTGGCGTATCCCCATGCACTTGAGCCAGCAGGTTGTCCACAACCGTGACTCTATGACCTTCTTGAACAAGTCTTGTGGCGAGGCGTGAACCAATAAACCCAGCACCACCGGTGATTAAGACATGCCTTTGCATTTTGCTCACTTAACAAGCTCCCACTCGCCGGATTCTGAATTAAACAATTTGATGACTTTCGCAGGAGAGCCCGCCGCGACAGCAAAGCCAGGAATATCATGGATTACTGTCGAATTGGCACCGATGACCGAGTGCTGACCCACGCTCGCACCAACGACACATACATTTTCGCCAAGCCAGGCTCCCTCACCTATGGTGACTGGCGCCAGAGATCGAACCCCAGCCTTCATAATCGGCACAGAAGTATCCTGGTAGTCGTGAGTGTTATCGGCAAGATAAACGTTGTCAGCAATCAAGACGTTTGCTTCGACGGTCACGTTTGTATGACTTACCACATGAATATGCCGCCCAATATAGGTCCCAGAACCCACTTTGAGTATGCCATTCGGATCGTCGTCAAGGACTTGTAGCCAGCTCTTTCGACCGATGTAAACATCATCACCGATCGAGATTTGTGCTTCGCGCTTGACGATATCCGGATAGACCATTCTCGTGCCCGTCCCAAGATAGGCAAATGATCGGCCAAACAGAAACCGCCAGATTCGAAAATAAAGGCCTTCACTGAAATTGCTCAAAGAAGCCCATGAACGTCGACTCACGGCTGTTCACCTCTGGTATTTATATGCTCAAGTATTTTATTCGCGATCAAGGGTCCGCCCGTTAGCGTTGCATCTCTAAAATGGCCCGGCAGTAGATGCCGATGCAGCAGGTTACTCAGATGTTGATCAATACCCTCTCGATCAACAGGCGTCATCAGCAGGTGATGCAAAGTCTCCTTCATCTTGTCTCTATGTTCCAACTTAGTGAGCACCGAGGCATTTTCATAATAGGCGTCCCCTAGCAACAGCACCTTTTTATGATAACTGATCGCCTCGATACCGACGGAGGAATTGATCACTGCAATCGCCTCGGCTTTCAAAAGTGTCTGTTGTAAGTTCGAATCATTGATAATCACAACGGAGTCGAGTTGATCAGCAACTTCATAGACCTCCCTGCCGTAACGGCCTCGGTAGTTTGGGTGTTCTCGCACCACCAGCACATAGCCATCCGGCAGCGCCTGCGCGACGTCTTCGATGACTTGTGAAAAACTCGAATACAGCGGAGAGTGATAAAGTATTTGGGCATCGATCGGCATTTGTAGCGGCAGCAGGACATAGCGCGTCGGCAGTGCAACGGGTACGTCATCCTTTAGCTTTTGTGAAATTCGGATTTTCGCTAAATCCAAGAATGATTCACCGGTCTGGCAATAGTAAGGCAATCGATTTGAGCAACCAGGTAGTGGATAAAGCCAAACAAGATCTAGTTTCTCGATGAGTCGGTCCATAAAAGTATAGTCGTCGTCATAGCTTCCGGCCTTATTGCCTTGTCGATACCTTTCGATCTGCGCCAAATCGACTGGATCATCACTATCCGGTAACGATTGCCCGCGAAAGGAGACGTTGGCGTTTACCCCCTTATGGTCGAAGATCGTCGTTCCAAAAGCACCCTGCTCAAAATACAGAACAGGTATGGCCTTATGCCGGGCCCCGCCAATTGCCGCCTCGCTCTGCATGCGGGTGTCCCCAGAAGAAATGAGCAAACTCGTTTCGCTTTGACTTAACAAATCATCAAAAACGGTTACACATCGAGCCACCTCATCCAACAGAAGACTCTGATCCAAGTGAGGCATCAGCTTTTGTTGGTAGCTGATCATCGCCTCAAAATCACCGGCCGCCGGTTTAGCCTTTTTTAAGAGGTCTGGCAAAAACAGCGATTCTACATTTCGACGCTTTAGATAGTGGTGAGCCGAGGGGTAGAAACTGACAAAAGTGAATTCGATAGTCTCGTCCAGCACCTTGATTGCATCACGTAGATACAGAAAGTACCTGGCAAAATCGATGTAATAGAGAGTGATGACAATGTTCATGCTTTGATCATATGTGAACACCGAGCAAACTTCGACCGCGACTCTCAGCGGTTGTTTTGTCAGGGGGATGACCGTACGCTCACGCCATAAATTAACGCTGGCAGACAACAGAAGTGCAAATCGATTCAACAGACAGGAAAAACTTCATCGGCATCCTGTTCGGTGATCTTCTGGGTCAAGGAATCAATTTTGTTGTAAATCTATTTATCGCCATCCACTTTGGTGCAGTAGTATTCGGCATCATTAGCAATGGCAACGCCATCGCTAGTTGTGTGGCTGTAATTGTTGCTTGCGGCATTCCCTCAATTTTGTCCCGAAATATTGTTCAAAACCGCGGCGACCCCGCCCAGTTGATTTCGACCGCCATTTTTCTCCGACTCATGATTGGTGCAATCGTTAACCTGGTGATCATGGCTGGGCTAATCTACAGCGACTATTCCAACACGGAAAAAACGTCCGTGGTAATCTTAAGTCTGGCAGCAACAATGGGACTTTTTAACCTTGATCAAAGCTTCGATGCGCTGAAGCGATCTTTTGCCCACTCGATGCTTCGCTTACTCTTTTTTAATCTCACCTATTTGATTTTGATTGTTGCTGTTTTTCTGCTGATGCCAGAAACAAGCGTGATTCCTGTGGTGATATGTCTGCTCCTCGCTGCTCTCATTTTTTCAACCAGCAACCTGATTTACTTTCATTCGCGGGTGCAACCGTTAACTCTCACCTTCAACCAATCGCTCGCTCGGGATCTCATGAAAGAAGCGATGCCGATTTTTCTTACCTCGTTACTAGCAGTGGTCTATTTAAACTTCGCCGTTCTATATTTGCGCCATGACAATGGTTTGATTGCTGCCGCCGACTACAGCGCAGCCAGTCGATTGATCCTCATCCTCATCATGTTAGATGTCGCTATTATGAGGGTCATGGTGCCTAAGATCTCCGCCTTGACGTTCCAGCCGACTCAACATCACTTTACTGCACTATTGAAAATCGCACTTCTGAGGTTGCTCTACATGATTCCCTTGGCGGGAAGCCTCGCTTTCTTCGCTGCGCCCATAGTAGATTTGATCTATCAAGGTCAGTACGCCGAGTCAGCACCCGTACTTATGTTGCTTGCGATTTGGCTCATCGGTACATGCTTAAATCACCTTGGAACTTACCTCTACAGTCATGGAGCTATGACACGCTACGTTCGCTGGAATGTGATGAAAGTTATGTTATTACTGCTAATGGTCTTTGTCATCATCAAACCGGAAGATCCCTATCAGTTCGCACTCTCACTTGCCGTGACGGAATACACTTCGGCGTTGCTGGTGTTGATCTATGTCAAACTCACGATTCGTGATCGGCTAGAATCTGCTGCAGCTTAAGAGCAGAGTTGTGCCAGCTTAATGATCGGACTGACTCAGCCCCCTTTGTGCCGATATTTTTGAGAAGTTCTCGATCCACAATTAACTTCTCTAGTTGCTCAGCAAGACCCTCAAGATCTCCAGGCTCACAGATCAGGGCCGTTTCACCCATGGTCGCGTACTCACGTACAGCCCCGACATCGGTACTGACAACTGCACACCCGCAGGCCATGGCCTCTAGTGGCGGCAACCCAAATGCTTCCTCTGGACCACTCGTGAAGAGAAATATATCAAGACATCGGTATAGATCTCTGAGGTGATGTCCGATCGGAAAGTTCGTGTATTCCCAGTTCGGAATGAATGCCAACCTCGCCTTGTCTTCGTTCTTCAGGCGCTCGCCAAACAACATAACTCTGAGGTTAGGATGCCGCCCAGCAACCACACTGAGTACTTGTAAGCCATCCGCCATACGCTTCAGCGGCTGACGTCGATACATCATGCCTATGGTAACGAAGTCGTCCTTTGAATATTGACTTGTGCCTGGGCTAAAAGTATCAAGACAGACACCATCCGAAACAATGCCATCGACTTCGCCAAACTTCTGCTCATACTGAGTTTGAAGGGAATAAGACGTCACTATTTTAACGAGCGACTGTTGATAAGCCTGCGTAACTTTTTGTTCTGGGCCTCCCCAAAATTCTAGGCTCCTGATCAGGTGGACCTGCTCGCCGAATCCTGAACCCAAATCAGAAATTAGCGGTACATGGGCCCACCAACTCACTATTAGATAGTCAGCCTTGGGCAAAGCATTTCCTAGCTGCTTGTGACTAAAATAGGTCAGTGGTTTCAACTCGGCTTTGAGATCAAACCACAGCCCGCGGCAAAAAATGTTTGTTACACCCTTTAATAGCTGCACGAGTGTTTTACGCATTGAGGTCCAGCCAAGTCCGTCTCGACCTGGGACTAACGGATAAAAAATGACCACCTCATGACCTAGCTCAATCAATGCATTCGATAACTCAAAGTTAGCTCGATTGCCGCCAGAAATTTCAACGTTTGGGAGCAGAAAAGTAAACTTCATCGACTGACCACCCGCTTTAAAATCCAAGGCGAACTCAAACGATACAGAAACATATAGAACAGTGGCAGCGCCGTTAGCAATGAAAGGCCTTGGGTAATACAAAGAAGGAGCCAGATAGCTAGCACAACCAGATAATACCCCCATCTGCCCGACTCGCCGTTTGTAAACCAAATTTGTTCCAATCTCTTAAAGCCGTATCGGGGTTCACGTGCTCTTTCAAATCCATTCAACATTGGAAATACCAGTAACCCGTACAGGAATACCGTCAACTCCGGTAGCAGCAACATCAGCGGTCCGCAAAACCGAGCGGTGACTAAAAGTGGGTGTAGCCATGCATTGATCGGGCCGCGCTGGCGATTGTAGAGTGGAAACATAACGGCAAGAATGATCAGCGAAAGCCAGTAAAGTACAAACCCTTCAGCTGACGACAGGTAACTCAACAACAAACCGGCAGTCAGAAGCCGAACAAACAGGATAACCAACCAATAGTCGGATACATATTCAAGCTGCAGCGCTCCGAGACGCAGAGTTGGTAGGGCCTCATTTCGAACGGTGACTGTGTCGTTTTCGATGTAACCGAGTTCATAAATCGTATAGGTGCAGACCGTAGCCACGAAAAACTGAATAACCGCATTGAGATCAAGATTAGGACTAAAAGAGAGAATACAAAGAAGCAGCGGTACAAAGTAAATCATGCACCACGAAACTCGCGCCGGATTTGTGACTACCCGTGTGCCAAAAAAATAGGCAAAGGGAATATAGAACATCCATCTAGCCATAGATGGGCTCGCCTACATTCTTTCCTGACCAAAAAACTCGGGCGCGAATATTTCGTTTCGGGTAAACCGGACGAAATGACTCTACTAAGGGAATACAATTCGCATCGGAAAAATTGTCCGAGACAAACTCAATAGCTGAGGCCTCCGGGAAGTGCTCATGAAGCACACGATTTTTATTTCCAGTGAGATCGGTTTCAAGCACGCCAGTGCAAATATCTTTTTCAAATTCAAGTACCGACGCAAACCAGCCATCCACACCCAGTTCCATCGCAACTTCGGCCACAATAAAGTCGAGAGAGGACGAGACGAGATAGATGCTCATGCCTTCAGCTTGCCGTTCATTGATGTAGCTTTGAACCGATTCGATCCGAGCAATGCGGTGAACATAGGCCTTGGCAGACTCAAGCAGTGATACTCTCGAAGCCCCTTTGAGTAAAGCAACGGCTTGATTTCGAATCACATCTGGTCGCGTCAACAATCTCGCCCTTACCCTTTGGGAAAACGATCGTCGTTGTTTGGCCAATTCTATATATCGAGGATCATGCGCCAGGTATTGATCGAGAAACCCATAGGTTGTGTTGGCGTCATAGAGCGTATGACATACGTCCACCAGCAAGACATTCACAACACGAGTTCCCTGATCCTTGTGGTCATTTGATCTGTGTTTCAGTAAGCCGCGATGCACTCAATTTCAACCCGGGCATCAAGCGCCAAACCACTGGCCGCCAGCGCACTTCGGGCTGGTGGGTTTTCACCAAAGTAGGTTTTATAGACCGCATTAACCTTCGGCCATTCCGCAATATCTGCGAGAAACAGCGTACATTTTACCACTCTATCCAACCCAAGCTGATTGCTTTCCAATACCGCCTTGATGTTTTCCATGGTTTGTCGCGTTTCTGTTTCAACGCCACCCTCAACTAAACTAAGACTCCCAGGCTGATTACCGAGTTGTCCGGAAAGAAAAAGCAGATCACCCACCCGCACCGCTTCAGAGAAGGGCAATCCTAATTTTTTGAAAGACTCGGGGTTTTTGAATTCGATATCCACAGCAGACACTCCGCTAGAAAGAAACAACAGGATAATAACAATCGAAAGTTTGTGCATATGTGACACTCGCAACCAACACCAGAGATTGCCAGTGCGAATAGTAGCGGGGATGCGGGCGCGGAGCCAGCCTGAGTTCAAAACAGAGGCTTAGCGGTGATTTCGTCTATCTTCAACCAGCAAACCCACCAGGCGCTGCATTTCCGATTCTAATTCACGGATGAAGCGCTGCAGACTGGCTTCTCGTTCTAGTTCTTTATGGTTCTGATTCATCCCAATGACTCAGCTCAAACGGAGCAATCACCCTATCGAACTTTTGACTCAAAAGTCGACTAATCTGCTAGAAGTGTGAACCAGTGCACAATATAGACTACAGAGACTCATTAATCCGCCAGGAGACGGCTTTCAAACAACAATGCTTCTTCACTATTATAGTATTGAAGGACAAGTTCCTCAGCAGTGACCACCATACGACCGAAACCCGTTTCACTCGCATAGAACTCCAGACCTGGTACTTCATCAGAATCCAAAGTCTGACCCGACTTGCCCCCGACTCCAATAATAGCCTGCGCTGGCCAACCATCACGTTGCAGATACTGCATGTTGTGGTCATGCCCCGACAGCAGCAAGTCTACGCCATGGGACTCAAGAACAGGCTGCCAAAGCTCATGAGCAATCGGCTGCGTATCCAGTGTATTGCCCGAGATCAGTGGTGTATGAGTCACCACCACCGTCCACTGAGCGGCATTGGCGGTGGCTAATAGTTGATCTAGCACGGTAGTTGCGTCAATAGGGCTACGCAACCAAAGCCCTGTATCGACGAACACGATCCGAACCAAAGCCTGCTCGCCCTCCCTGCCCAACTGCTGACCAAAATGCCGAACATAGTCCCTTGCTGGCATTTGCCATCGGCCAGACCCCAAATTCTTCGCGTCATAGCTGATTTGGGCCAACTCATTTCCGTAATAATCGTGGTTGCCAAGGGTCGCGAAAAAGGCAATCGCCGACAAACTGCCGGTATACACATGCTCGAACTTGTAGCGCCATTGCCAGTCTGTGACCGTCGACACACCATAACGATAAAAGTTGTCACCAAGCAGCAAGACACCTTGAACTGAATCGAGACCTGCCTGCCGCTCCATAGCATCGGCAACCTGCCATTGGCGCAAGTTACCCACGCCCTGGTCACCCAGCGCAAAGAACGACAAGGTGGTGGCATCGGGGAAATCTAACTCTACTGTTTGCGGCGCAACAGGCTTAAGCAGCGTATAGGCAAAGAATACGGTCGGCAGCAGTGCTATCACTGTCAACGCCAGGATTAGATTCACACTTCGACGCAGCAGTAATATCATCGATCAGCTATCGTGGCTCTGATGTCAATCGCCGACTAAGAGACTGAGGCAAATAAGGCCGCGCCCAATGCAACGCCATATCCCAGAAATGTCGCATCCGATAAGGGAGTGCCAACATGGCCGGTGTCGTAATCAAGGTCAAAATCGACGCAAACGCCAATCCGGATACGATCGCCTGGGATAAGGGCACCCAAAAATTAGACAACGCACCGCCATAAACAATCGAACGATTGATCAGGTCAACACTGAAATTCATCGCTAGCGGCAACATACCGCAAATGGTTGTCACTGTAGTCAGCACGACCGGGCGCAAACGCTGAGCACCGGTTCGAACAATGAGCTGGTCATAGCTCAACTCTGGATGCTGGCGCCGAATGTGATTAAAAGTATCAATCAAAACAATATTGTTATTCACCACAATCCCCGCAAGGGCGACGATACCTGTGCCGGTTAGAATCGCACTAAAGGGGTTGCCTGTGATAATCAAGCCAATCAATACACCCGCGGTCGACATCACTACGGCAAAGAGGATCAACACCGCCTGGTAAAGGCTGTTGAACTGAGTCACCAGCAACACAAACATCAGCAGCAATGACAAGGAGAAGGCGACCCCGACAAAGGCAATAGAATCCGCTTGTTCCTCATTAACGCCTCGAAAGGTAATGTCGAGGCGTGGATCAAAGCGCTGGGTTTCGAGCCACGCGCTGATTTCCTTAACTTTGTTATCCGCTAAAATTCCTGGTGCAACGTCTGATTGTATGAACTTCACCGGCACGCCATCGATACGTTGAATGGAATCTACATTCGGCATGGCGGCACGAGTCACAAAGTTGCTAATAGGCACAAGACCGTCTTGGGTGGTGATCTTTAGTTCGTCAAGCGCGTTGATACCGCGCTCCGATTCTGGAAATCGTACTCTAATATCGACCGCATCATCGGCGCCGTCAGGACGGTATTCGCCGACCTTCACGCCGTTAGTTAAGAGTTGAACCGCAACGCCGACCTGGGAGACATCCGCCCCAAACAAAGCCGCTTGAGCACGATCAACTGTCAGCCGCCATTCGATACCAGGCAAAGCACGGGTGTCGTCGACATCCCGCAGACCTTCTAGCCGGGACATAAAGGCGATCACTCGGTCTATTGCAGGATCTAACAGTTCTTTATTTTGCGAGGCAAATTGGATGGCTATCGGCTTTCCGCTACTGGGCCCCTGTTCCATCGCCTCAATCTCAATGCCGATACCGACAATGTTTTTAGTCCGTTCTCGAATAGCTTCGAAAATTTCTGTGCCGGTAGCTTCTCTTTCGTTTTCATCCATCAACTCAAGAAAGATTGTGCCGACTCGATCGGCAGAGCCTCTAGAGGCTCCGCCGGGTGTTTTTGTCCAGGTATTCATCGCGGAAATACCCTCCACACCTAGGATAAATTCTTCTACTTCTTTGACGAAATCATTCGCTTCTACTGCTGATAAGTTTCCTCTGGCGCGAACCGTAACACGACCAAACTTGGGCTCGGCATTGGAGAAAAACACTATACCGTTTCCGGCATGCCCGTAAGCCGTAAAGCTACCGTAAAGCACACCAAGCGTGAGAATCAAAATGATGCCCGCATGGTGGCTCGTCCAAAGCAGTAGCCGGGCATAGGCACCAGTGATGTTTTTCAGCTTAGTCGGGTCCCCTTCTTCGAGTTCTTTTAAGGTATCTATAGACTTTTGATCTTCCTCCCCAGCTTTACCAAACACCGCACCTAATGCAGGGCCGAAAACAAGGGCGTACAGCAAACTACCAATTAACACAGTAAATACCGTCACCGGCAGGTAACGCATAAACTTACCCGGTATGCCGGGCCAAAACATCAAAGGCAAGAACGCCGCAAGCGTTGTGGCGACTGATGCAACGACGGGCCAGAACATTCTTTTTGCTGCCATCGCATAGGCTTCTCGACGGTGGAATCCTTCAACCATTTTGCGGTCGGCATATTCAGTAACGACGATCGCGCCATCGATCAACATGCCGAGAGCCAATAGCATGCCGAACATCACCATAAAATTGTAAGTGAAGCCGATTTGATGCAACAGCGTCACAGCGAACAAAAATGAAACCGGAATGCCAAAGCCAACAATGATGCCGGATCTAAAGCCCATTGCAGCAACAATCAACACCATGACCAGTGCCAAAGCCGTCATGATATTGCCCTGTAGTTCCCGCACTTGGCTCTCGGCAAAAGGCGCCTGGTCCTGGGTATAAAACACTTCCACCTTGTTAGGCAGCAGGGGCCGATAATCCTCGACGATGCGTTTGGATTTGTCGACAGTCTCAATGATGTTGGCCTGAGCACGCTTAATGACATTGATAGAGATTGTTCTTTGGCCATTCACCCGAGCAAAACCATTACGATCCTTGAAGGTTCGTTTGATAGTTGCGACGTCACTCAGCGTTACCACGGTTCCCGCATTCGTCTTTATCGGCAGGTCAAAGAGATCCCGGGCATTTTCAATGACACTCGGGACCTTGACGGAAAAACGCCCTTCCCCTGTGTCGATATTACCGGCAGGAATCAACCGGTTATTGCGAACAATGGTCCCGATCAACTCTTCACTGGATATCGAATAAGCCTCCAGCGCCATCGGGTCGATGACCGCCTCTAACAATTCTTCTCGATCACCCTGTAATTCTGCGTCCATGACCTCCGGCAAACTCTCGATCTGGTTACGCAGCTTGACGGCATGTTCATATAGCGAGCGTTCAGACACCTGATCTCCGATCAGATTGATTTGCAGGATAGGATAATCTGCCGTGGTTTCCTCGCTAATGACTGGCTCTTCAGCGGTACTCGGTAACTCGGGTTTCGCCCGATCAACCGCCTCTCGAACATCAAGCAGCGCCTCCTGAAGATCGTGGTCGACGCCGAACTCCACAACGACGCTGACATAATTCTCGGAGGCATAGGAAGTAATTTCCTCTACGCCTTCAACACTTCGAAGTTCGGTCTCGAGGGGCATGATCAAAAGACGCTCGCCGTCCTCCGGAGATATCCCTTCGTGGAAGACAGAAATCACATAAATGGGGATAGCAATATATGGATCGCTCTCTACGGAAATCGCCCGTAATGAAAACGAACCAGCAATAAGCACCATAAGCATGATGAGTAAGGTTGTTCTAGTACGTCCAACGGCAGCATCAACCAGTGCATTCATGAGGACTTCACCGACTCCACAAGGTCATCGGTTACCGGTCCAACAGGCTGAGCCGTTTCGAGGGTCTCAAAGGTTGGTTCAACAATCTCACCCACCACAACCAACTCCTGGCCGACGGTAATGATTGTCGACACCTCGGGCAATCCCGTTACCCAAACTCCGTCTCCGGCATCCGAGAGGATTTCCACCAGATAGAACTCGACCTCGCGATCACTAGTAATAGTTCGAACGCCTACATTACCCGCGTCATCCAACGACAATAGTGCGGGAGATATTTTGTGCGCGATGAGACGTTGCACAGGGATGATGATTTCGGCGCTTAGGCCGCTTTCGATCGAGAAGTCAGAATTATCAATTTCCAGTTCTATGGCGTAGGTTCTTGTTGCTCTATCGGATACCTTGCCGACGAAAGAAACTCGGCCATCTACCATTTCGCCCGAGGACAAACGAGCTCGCCCCACTTGATTCTCTTGTAACTTGCTCACCTCGCGTTCCGATACTCGGCCCGAAAGTAGCATCGGATCCAATGCCACAAGCGTCGCGCAGGTAGATCCGCTGCTGACAAGGTCGCCCAGCTGTAGCCCGACATCTTCAATAAGACCATCAAAGGGTGCTGTTATATGGAGTCTGTCGACATTCAGTTCGCTACGTTTTAGATTCGCCTTGGCCTGGGCGAGTCTTGCTCTGGATTGCGCAATCAGTGTTTGAGACTGAAAGCCTTGTTTCGCCAGACGCTGGCTACCCTCAAATTCGATTTTTGCCTGCTCAAAGGCACTTTGGGCCTCAAGAACCGAGACGCCACGATCTTCTTCGCTGATTTGACACAACACATCACCGACGGATACTCGATCTCCCCGCTCGACCAACCTTTCTTTTAAAGTGCCGTTGATTTGTGCTTTTACAGAAACCGTACGCTTGCTTCGAGTTTCGCCTCTCACCGTTAGAAGTCTAGGCTGCTCCGACCCGTAGATGGTCGCGACGCGAACGCCAACTCTTGGCTTTTCCTCTGCTCTGAGTGCGGCATTTCGATTCTGCTCGGCGATAGAAGATGGCGGTGGTGATTCTTCCCGAAGTTGGCCGCTTGCGAGCCAAAGGATGAACACAACGCCGATAATCATAGCGGTAATATAGGTTGAGCGCATTTCAGGATAATTCCTTACAAGTTTCAGCCACAAACTTCCGGCGAGTCTGCGCTGCCTAAGGAGTCCTGCGAGGTGTGGGATGGCTGGCACCCCTTGTTATCCTAGATATCTTATTCAATATCAATAATAATTTCCAGACGGAAGCGCGCAATCCTTATCCAATTCGGTACGTATTCGGAACAGATCGCCCTGTAGTTGTCAATTTTGATGACATGCGTGGGTAAAAAATATCCAGCCCGAACACCGGCTTTCCTATTTCGCGTTCTTACTCCTGTTTGCAATCTTGAGCATGTTCGTAGATCTTGCAGTAGGTAAGATTATCTCGCTCTGGATAGACCTCGTATGCCCTGCGATAGGCAGCCTGACTGGCCTTGTCGTCCGCCGGTGCTAACATCAGAACATCGCCATAGAAATAATACAGATAGGAAAGGTCCTGCCGAAAGGGAGCCTCATCAGTTCGTTGCAATAAATCATCTGCGACATCGAGCAAAGCTGACTTGGCACTCACGTTATGGCGAGTCTTCATCATGGTTTCTAGCGTTGCCAGTTGACCGGGAAAAGTTTTCCGAACGGCCTCATATCGAGGCACCACTTCCACCGGTAAGTGTCCATCGTCCAGCAGTATCTGCGTATAGTGGCGACCAAACTTGGCAATCAAATTGTAGGCGAGCTCATGTTCTTGAGCATTCGAAAAAAGATCTTGCTGATAGGCTTCAATCACTAAATCTAGGAGTGGCTCAAATCCCGCAATATACTCTGATCGAAATTTTGACTCAGAATCGACTCGATAAAATAAGCCGTTATTGATACTACTTATATCCCACTGCCGGACAGTAAAAATCGGCCGATCTTGCTCTGCAATGAAGGTATCTCGCGCTTCTTTTTGAAGAGCAGGATCTTCCAGAGGCGACATAAACCGATTTGAAAGCACCAGATTGTGCCATTCCCGCAACTCAATATCAGGTCGAATATTCTTAACATGGTGCAAATACCCGAGCACCGTCACCTCGTAATCTCCGGACACAAAAAGGATCGCTCCCTCGGGCATCGCAGCCAGCAAGGTCTCACCATAAAGTTCTACAAAGTGGTTTTGAGATCGAGTGTTTTTCCCGTAGTTGCTGACAAGAGCACTAACAGGCAAACAAAGGAGCACTAAAACAACCAGATATTGCGCGCAATCGCGCGCTTTCATCCACTCAGCAATCCATCTCGCACCTAACCCTAACCAGATCGCTAGGCTAGCGTAAGCAGTCAAAGGATAGGGATTAAATACCGATTGATAGCGGTACTCGAAGCTAAAGCTGAGCAACAGATTTAAGATTTGAGAGGTGCCGAGGTATAACAAAATCAGGCCGGTTGCATGGAGCAGCGGCAGCCTCACAAAGCTCTGCCACAACCCCAGGAAAACCACGGGCAAACAGAACCAAGCCAATTGTTGGGCCGAATGAGCCCATAGCCACAGTGAAAACTGCCACTTGTCCCAGAGAGTTGCTGCCTTTTGCCCATCGGCGTAGATAGAACGATCTACATAGCGAACCAGGTCAGTAATAGTTTCAAGCCGCCCATAAATTGCAATTTCCGGATCCGATTGAAGCAAGCTCAAGTAAGGCGACAGTCCAAGAGCGAGCAGACCAATGCTCACCGCCCAAAATTGAATGGACCGGAAACACTCCACTAGCCTCGGCCACTGCCGTAGCAGGACCAACAGTATGGCAGGAGAACTGAGCACCACCACTGGCCAATGATTGCTCAAGGCAAGTCCGCAACTCAATGACAGGCAATAAAGCCAACGGCGGTCCCCATCATTGGAATACCGCAAACTAAAATAGAAACAGACGAAAAAAGTCAGTACTCCGAGTGAGTAGACCTCAACAATAATTGCCTGACTCCAAAATGCCTGGGACGCACTGTAACTGAGGGCTACTAGCATTGAAATAATACGATTCAAGCCGAGTTGTTCTGCAATCAGATAGAGTAAACCACAGGCACAAGCGGCAAAGATCGCCGACAGCAAGTTGCTTGCAATCACCGGATTGTCGAACCAGCTCAGCGCCACGAACCCCTGACATGCCAGAGTAAAAAGCGGATAACCCGGTGGATGACTAATGCCACCCTGGTGGCAAACCAATTGAAACAGCCCAGCGTCTTCTAAAGTCAAGGTTCGAGGCAGGCTCAACCAATAAAGCAAAAGAGGCAGGGCGACTGATGCCACAAGGCAAAGCCAACGCAACTTGGCGCCACCTAATGTGGGGTCAACACTTAGCGGAGGGGTAGTGGAATTCACCCGTCATGATGTTCGAGTATTGGGGTCGGAGTAAAGTGCCACGAAACTTTAGGGTCAGATCCCTACGTCCTGTGCTGATCTATTAGCCCGACGATTCCGTAACAGGATCATGAATATTCTGGTTGCAGGTGGCAACGGCGGCATTGGGCGCGCCTTGCTAGAGAGCCTCTCTGAACGATTCCCCAATGCAGCATTACATGGCACTTTCCTTACTCAGAAACCTGAGGACCTACCCATGGTCGATTGGCATCAGTTGGATGTTGGCGAGCCGGAGGCTGTAAAAGACCTTGCCAGCCGAATGGATCGCTGCGATTGGCTGATCAATGCCGTTGGCTTTCTGCACACAGATGACAAAGGGCCGGAAAAAGCCCTACGTTCAATCGAGGCTGATTTTATGATGGAGCATTTTCGGGTCAATACCCTGCCAACCCTACTCCTCGCCCAGGCATTCCAGAAAATCTTGCGACAATCTGATTCACCCAAATTCGTCGTCCTCTCAGCACGAGTGGGTAGCATCTCTGACAATGCCCTTGGCGGTTGGTACAGTTACCGAATGTCTAAGGCCGCACTTAATATGGCGATAAAGACTCTCTCCATTGAATGGCAAAGGACGATACCCAAAATGGTCGTTGCAGGGCTGCACCCTGGTACTGTGGATACGGGTCTCTCCAAACCGTTTCAAGCAAATGTGGCTGCGGAAAAACTGTTTACGCCGAGGCAATCCGCCGACTACCTGATTGAGGTGTTAGAAAACCTGCAACCCGAAAACAGTGGTGGGTTGTTCGCCTGGGATGGCCGGCAAATCCCATTTTAGTTTTGCAGCTCCTCAAGGGCACTCGCAAGTTTTTCGTCACGAAACTCAAATCCGCTAGCTTGCAAACGTGTCGGCACAACTCTCTGACCTTTCAGCAATAGAGTAGACAGATCGCCGAGCAGACGGAGCAAGGGTGCCGGTACGAAAAAGATGGCTGGACGATTGAGTGTAGCGGCTAGTTGGGTGGTGAAGGCTCTGTTAGTCACTGGCACCGGTGCGGTTGCATTGAAAATGCCTTCGCTGGACGGGTCATCGAGCAAATGTATCAATAGCCGCACCATGTCCCGATGACTGATCCAACTCATGAACTGTGCGCCGTCGCCTAGCCTGGCACCCAGCCCAAAACGAAATAGTGGCATCAGGGGCCCAAGGAAACCACCCTCTCCCATTACGATACCAATTCTCACCTTGCAGATTCGGGTTGCGAGCTGGGTAGCACCATCGGCTGCAGCTTCCCATTGACGGCATAGTTGATGGGCGAAATCTTGTTCTTGAGTATCGACATTGGGTAGAAAATTCTCGTCAACCTGTTCATCTGCGGTATCACCGTAGTAGCCAACTGCCGAACCGCTAATAAATACAGCTAACTTCTGGTTGGCGCTAATTAGCGACTCGATAAGTTGGTCAGTCAACTGGATGCGACTGCCCAGCAATACCTCACGACGACGCTTCGTCCAGGGACGGTCGGCAATGGGTTCCCCGGCAAGATTCACCACCGCATCAAAGGTCACGTCACCCAGCTCCCCAAGGTCTACTAGGGCATGCACTGCATCACCACACAAGGCCTGAACCTTTTCCGACCGACGTGAATAGACCCAAACTGAGTCCCCACGATCGGTCAGCGCTCGGCACAGTGCCTTGCCAATAAAGCCGGTACCGCCGGTGATTAGAACGTTCATAAGTTCATCCTATGGTTTGCACTCCTTTACGCTGGATTGTGCGAAATGGATTGTAGTGCTGGGGAACCGGTAAATTTTACTCCTACCCCTGATTCTCAGGATCGATACCAAAAAGGTACCGCCTGAGTGGCGGTCCCCGCAACTATATACCAGGTCACCAACAAGCTATTCACAAATACACCTGTATAAATATTGTTGGTGCGATGAAAACACCAGGTCGAAATGACCGCGATCAGAGCAAGCAGCGGCACAAACTGGATTGCTACGATGGTTAAAAGCGGCTGACTCGCCACGAGCAAAGTGTCCCCCAGGAATAATGGAAGGTATTGAGCTAACAACAAAATCACAAAACCAATACTCAGAACAAAAGCGTTACGGGCAGCTTCTCGAGCGGGAGATAATAGTCTTTGATCCGGTAAGTGGGTGGCTGCAGACAGGGCCAGGAAAAATACGCCAAAAAGTGGCAAATAAACAATAAACATCATCATCTGGTCCGCGCTCATGGATTTTAACGCAACAACCCAGAATCGATAATCCAGTTGCAGCCATTCGTGTGTTGCCAGCACCACAATATAAAGCACCACCACCACACTAAGAGCTAACAGAAAGGCGGATACCACCACTCGCAATCGAAATGGTAGTCCGAGTTGAGCAATGCCCACCTTCCTGTGTCTAAGGCTGAACCACACTACAATGGCAGACATCAGGCCACTACCCCAGGCCCAGAGCAATACCCCATTAGTAATCTGTTGGGGCAATAGAGAAGACGCTGGCAGCACAAGATTAGCGATAGACTGCAAGGGGAAGAACAACAGAACCGGCACCAACATAGCACTCAGCAGGGCTATCTTTTTCCAGATTACCGGTGTATCTGCATCAACCACAGGGTCTGTGGCCGCCGACAAAAACACTCTTTGTTTGGCGAGCAAGTCCACGAGAGGCAGCACTAACAAAGAAAGCCCAATCAACATCATCAAGGTGCCAAGTTCTTTTAGGTACCAGACCTGCTCAAGTTTAGGACGCGGTGCGGACGGAGACAAAGTGCGCTGAAACCAGTCCACCGCAGAACCAATAGCCTGTCTGGAAAGATGGTCACCTGGATGGGTCACTGGGGGCATAGCCAACTCTCGGGCGCTACCTTCTTCTATGCTGCCATAGAGCTTTCCTTCTACAACTGATTCAGTGCTGGCAAACAATTGTTTTAGCTTAGGTGTGGTCACGATGGCCGCGGGAACGGGCGCTTCCCACATGAATTCGGAGAACTCATCGTACAAACTGAAGACCAGCTTCAAGTTACGCGGGAACTCTGCATTGCCATCCGGCGTTCCAAAGGTACCAGTAGATGAACCTACAAGCACCATAGCCTTATAGCTCGTGGGATGAGCAGCCGCTGCCATTAGTACCGTCCATCCACCCATCGAATGCCCTTCTAGTCCGATCCGCGTCTCATCAACCATCGGTAATGCCCGCAGATATTCGAGACCCGCCGGCCCACCAAAGCCTTTTGCAAACGCTGGTGGCGAAGAATAACCGTGACCAGCTTGATCGAGAGCCAGTACAACGAAGCCGCGACGGGCGAACTCAATCGCAAAACCAGATTGGGTTTCTCGAGAGTTGATATAACCGTGTACTGCCAGGATAGCCGGTGCTGGGGTTTCGGTACTGGCAGACTCAGGCACGTAAAGCAAAGCACTCAGAGTGTCGCCATCAGCGGTCCGCCAGCGCACATCTTCAACCTGAATACTACCGCTGCCGGTTTGTACCTTATGAGCCAGAAAGGCACCTACCAATAACAACGCTATCCCGATCAGTGCAACTCTCAGCATTTGTACTCCGATAATCCTTTCGCTTGCACTTGGTATAAGCAGCAGCGATGCCAGTGTAGCAGTGGATTTAGAGTAAAGGACCAGAGCCGCCGGTGAACCGGTAAAATTTTACTCTGGTTCTTTACTCTGAGCCCAAGTCCCAGACCTTCACTGGCATCAGCACATAGGTGGCAGATTCATCTTGTTCAGACTCAAACCGCCAAGGATGCTCACGTCCTTTTACCGCTATTCTCACACGATCGCACTGAATGGCACGCAGAATGTTGCCGGGATAAATACTGTCGAGTCCAGTTTCGATCGAATCACCGTCGTAGTCCACGTTAAGTTGGGCTTCGTGCCCAGAATCTTTCGACAGAGACAGAGCGGCCTTGGAAAGGCTGACCTTGAACGTAGCAGTTTCACTTTTGTCGCAAGCTTCATCTAGCAACGCTAACAGCGATGAGCAATCGACAACGAATGACCGAGTATGATTTGGCACCACATCACGATAGTTAGGGTAACTACCAAATACCAGAGGTGCTCGAACCTCCGCGTCTCCCAA
>JBLHQQ010000006.1:0-27351 GCA_047625245.1 Candidatus Azotimanducaceae bacterium | reverse complement strand
TTGCGCCCCGCATATAAAGCAGCAATTGAGACAATAAATAGTAGCCTTATACCGGTGCTGGCTGTAGATGTGCCCTCGGGTTTGAATGTGGATACTGGCGCAATACCAGATATCGCGGTCGTTGCCGACATAACCGTCACATTTATCGCACTTAAAAGAGGCTTGTTGACGGGGCAAGGACTCGATGTGACTGGAGAGTTACAATTTGCGTCGCTCGGCGCTGAACCAGAGCTTCAGCCGCCGGGCGAAAAGGTGCGAATACTGAACTTCCCCCAACTTCTTGCGAAGTTGCCCCGACGGCCAAGAAATGCCCACAAAAGCCGATTCGGTCATATTCTGGTTGTTGGCGGCGATCTCGGCATGGGAGGAGCATCACTGATGTCTGCCTTAGCCGCCATGCGCGTCGGTGCAGGCCTTGTGACTTTAGCGACCCGCGCTGAACATGCAGCAGTGCTGATGGCCCACCAACCAGAGCTAATGATTCGTGGGGTGTTAAGTCCCGCGGATCTGCAACCACTTTTGGCCATGGCGAATATTGTTGTGGTCGGTCCGGGTTTGGGTCGAACTGAATGGGGCCAGAGCCTCTTTGAGGAAGTTCTAGCGACGGATCTTCCCCTGGTGGTCGATGCTGATGGTTTGAACTTGTTAGCCGATAACCCTGTGAAAAGAGACAATTGGATTCTAACGCCCCATCCGGGCGAAGCCGCTCGATTGCTGGGAACGTCATCTGTTCAACATGACAGATTTGAATCTGCTAAAAAGCTGCAGGCATTGTTTGGCGGAGTGGCGGTACTAAAAGGCGCTGGATCGATTGTCGCTTCTGAGGACCAAATATCGCTATGCCCCTACGGAAACCCCGGCATGTCGACCGCCGGGATGGGTGATGTGCTCTGTGGAGCAATTGGTGGGCTTTGGGCCCAACTTTCTGCGGGACAAGTTCCTGCCGCCAAAGATGCTGCAGAATTAGGAGTGGCTTTGCATGCGGTTGCGGGGGATGGCTGCGCATCGCGATCAGGTCAAAGAGGGCTGATGGCAACGGACGTGATCCCAATGATGCGTGAGTTAGTGAATGGTCTTTGAATACACTGTTGAGGACGAAGCCGGTACCCTGGCATTCGCAAAAAACCTTGGGAGTCTTCTTGAATGTTCCGGTGTTGTTTACCTAAAAGGAGATCTGGCTGCGGGGAAAACGACCTTTAGTCGAGGTATTTTGAGATCCTATGGCTATGAGGGAGCCGTCAAGAGCCCAACATTTACGATTGTGGAGCCTTATGACTTACAATTCGGTCAGGTCTATCATTTTGATCTCTATAGGATTGCGCAGCCAGAGGAGCTAGAGTATCTCGGCGTTGATGATTATCTGGAAGGTGGGCATCTCTGTTTAGTTGAGTGGCCCGAGCGTGGCGATGGATTTTTGCCCAATGCGGATATCGTGGTTGAATTGGCTCCGCGAGGTAGAGGTCGGCACATCAAATTGACGGGTTGCTCGGCTCGAGGCAATAGAATATGCGAGCAAATGATTAATACACTTGGCGGCACCAAACAGGGCGAGGACTGATCTGAAAGCAAGCAAACACCATAGACCTCGTCCGATGAGGTTGTCTGTGCCGTTACTCATTCTGGTGATGTTGGTCCCGTTTCCGATCCTTGCAGAATTGGCCAGTGTTGATAGTGTGCGGGTTCGACAATCACCTGAACGCACGCGAATTGTGTTTGATGTGAGCCAGCCAGTGGAACACAAGATCTTTGTCTTAAATAACCCCCTGCGCTTGGTGATCGACATATCAGCCGCGGCGATGAATACTGATTTCTCTGGCCTAGATTTAAGCGCCACACCGATCGACTCGATGCGGTCGGCGAGCCGTGATGAAAAAGATCTAAGGGTTGTACTCGACCTCAGCGACAAGGTTAAACCCAAAAGCTTTGTGCTTAAGCCAATTCAGCAATATGGCGATCGCCTGGTGATTGATCTTTACACTTCGGACCAGCAGATCACGCCGGTCGTCCAAAAAGCCGATCTTATATCGAAGCAAATGCGGGATATCGTCGTGGCCATTGATGCCGGGCATGGAGGTGAAGACCCGGGTGCTATCGGCAAGGGTAAACTCTACGAAAAAGATGTTGTCCTTGCGATTTCAAAACGGCTTGCCAGGTACTTTCAGAATGAACCGGGTTTCAAAGCGTTATTGGTACGAGAGGGCGACTATTATGTGGGGCTCCGAAAGCGAACCCAGATAGCTCGGGACAGTTTGGTGGACGTCTTCTTATCAATTCACGCTGATGCCTTTAAAAACCCGGATGCAAGTGGTGCCTCGGTGTATGTGATCTCTGCGCAAGGTGCGACCAGTGAAACAGCACGTTGGCTGGCGGAAAAAGAAAACCGTGCAGATCTGATTGGTGGCGTTGGCGGCGTGAGTTTGGACGACAAAGATGACCTTCTTGCAGGTGTGCTTTTGGACCTCTCTATGACAGAGAGCTTGTCCTCAAGTTTAGAGATGGGTGAGCTTGTGCTTAAGCACATCAAGTCAGTTACTCGTCTGCACAAAAAGCAAGTGGAGCAGGCGGCTTTTGTCGTCCTTAAATCCCCCGATATTCCGTCATTGCTAATCGAGACGGGTTATATCTCCAACCCAAGAGAGGCTGCCCGGTTAAAAGAAGGTAATCATCAGGAGAAGATGGCCAGGGCAATTTTTAGAGGCGTTCGAGACCACCTCACGAGCAACCCGCCGGCGGGTTCGTATTTGGCCTGGAAAAAACAGGGCAATAGTTCAGACCCATCGACCTACAAAATTGAAAGAGGTGATACACTATCAGCCATAGCCGTGAAACATCGTGTCTCCGCTGAAGCTCTAAAGAAGCTCAATGGTCTTCGAAGCGATTCCATCAGAACCGGTCAGGTTCTAAAAATTCCAGCGAGTAAATGAACGCCAGAATCCAACAATTAAATAATCGCCTTGCTAATCAAATTGCGGCGGGTGAAGTGGTCGAGCGCCCAGCTTCCGTGGTGAAAGAGCTGCTTGAAAACAGCCTTGATGCTGGCGCAACCAATATCAATCTGGATCTTGAGCAGGGCGGTACCCGTTTGATCAGAATCAGAGATGATGGCGTCGGAATTCATCCCGACGACCTAACGCTTTCACTAAGTCGCCACGCTACCAGTAAGATTCGCGAAATTGATGATCTGGAGTCCGTCGCAACATTAGGTTTTCGAGGTGAAGCTTTGGCATCGATTGCTTCTGTCACACGCCTTGCCATTACCAGCAACACCACCAGCAACCCTGCAGGTGGGTTTTGTGCGGTGACTCGTGGCGAAAATATGGCGGCAGAGATTAGCCCTGCACCTCATCCTAGGGGTACGACAGTTGAGGTTAAAGACCTGTTTTTTAACACTCCAGCACGGCGTAAGTTTTTACGCACCGAAAAAACTGAGTTTCAAAAGATTGAAGATGTTGTTCGCAAGGTGAGCCTGAGTCACCCAGCGGTGTCGTTGACGGTAAACCATAACGGCAAAGTGCTACGCCAGTATCCGAAAGCCAAATCTGAGGACGAACTGAACCGTCGAATTTCCAGTGTTTTTGGTAAAGCCTTTATTGAAAACGCAATCTTCGTTGAAAGTGAAAACAATGGTCTCAAGCTAAGTGGTTGGATTGGGCTGCCTAATCACTCCCGTAGTCAGGCAGATCAACAATACTTCTATGTGAATGGGCGAATAATCAAAGACAAGATCGTGACTCATGCCGTAAGGCAAGGTTATCAGGATGTGCTCTATCACGGTCGCCATCCGGTTTACGCACTCTTTCTGTCTATTGATCCTAGATTGGTGGATGTCAACGTCCATCCAACGAAACATGAAGTGAGGTTTCGAGAAAGCAGACAGGTGCATGACTTTTTGTTTCGGGCGATCCACCGAGCACTCGCCGATGTCAGGCCAGCTTCAGACTCACCTCTTACAACAGGAATGAGTGACTCGCCATTTACACAGCCAACTCAGGGTTTTATGGGGTTCGGTCAGGGTAGAGGTGCCAGTAGTGGTGCGGCGCGAATCGGCGAACAAACGGCGCTTTACGGTAAACTACTTGAAAGCCCGCCGATCATGCCAGAGTCGGATGAGGGTGAGATCCCTCCCCTTGGTTATGCTCTTGCTCAGTTACATGGCATTTACATACTGGCGCAGAACCAACACGGCTTAATCATCGTCGATATGCATGCTGCTCACGAGCGAATAACCTATGAGCGAATGAAAAAGGCGACCGATGATGAAGGGATAAAAATGCAACCTTTGCTCGTACCGATTGCTCTGAGTGTCAGCGAAAAAGAATGTGACGCTGTCGAGCGCTTTCAAGAGGAATTGTTAGAGCTTGGCATGGATATCCGCTGCTCATCCAACGAATCACTTATGGTGCGAGGGATTCCTGTCATGCTTCGAGGTGATGGTGCCGATGCTCTGGTAAGAGATGTGCTCGCGGACCTGGTCGAATACGGCTCTACCGCAAGAATTCAACAACATCGAGATGAATTATTATCGACCATGGCCTGCCATGGTTCTGTTCGAGCCAATCGTCGGCTGTCAATTCCTGAAATGAATGCTCTGTTGCGAGATATGGAAGAGACAGAACGAAGCGGTCAATGTAATCACGGACGACCCACTTGGACGCAGCAATCTATTACGGAATTAGACAGCCTGTTTCTTCGCGGCCGATAGGATGACTCAGGCATTCTCCAGGCTTCGTGCTGTTTGCATCATGGGCCCAACTGCCAGCGGCAAGACGGGACTCGCAATAGAGCTGGCCCAGAGCCTCAATGCTGAAATCATTAGTGTTGATTCTGCGATTGTGTACCGGGGAATGGATATCGGTACCGCAACGCCAACGGCCGCGGAAATGGACGGCGTGCCCCATCATCTAATTGACATACGAGATCCAGCAGAAGCTTACTCGGCGGCGGACTTTCGTTTCGATGCGCTACGCATCATCGAGGAAGTCAGTGAGCGTGGGCGATTACCAATTTTGACCGGCGGCACTATGCTCTACTTCAAAGCACTTAAGCATGGCCTCGCGGTGCTCCCTAGCGCCGATCAGGAAGTTAGGCGCAGTATTAGTCTTCGAGCTGAGGAGGAGGGCTGGTCGGCGATCCATGCGAGTCTGGCTGAAGTTGATAAAAAGGCCGCCGCTAGAATCAACCCGAACGATTCCCAGCGGCTACAGAGGGCGCTGGAGGTCTATCTTGTCAGTGGTAAATCGCTTTCGGATTGGCAGGATCAGGAGATGCCTGAATGCCCGGTGGACCTCACAGAGATAGCGATTGTTCCACCAGACCGGCGAGAGTTGCACCGGAAGATTGAAGTTCGATTCCACCAGATGCTCGAACAAGGTTTCGAGGCGGAGGTCGAAATGTTACATCGGCGCAGTGACCTCCATGGCGCATTACCTTCAATAAAATCAGTAGGTTATCGCCAAATTTGGTCACGCTTAGAAGGTGAAACTAGCCAGACAAGCATGATTGAAAAAGCCATTGCGGCAACCCGTCAGTTAGCCAAACGTCAATTTACCTGGCTTCGAAGTTGGCAGGATCTGCGGTCATTGCAAAGTCCATTGCGTTCCGAGGCCTTGAAAATCATAGGGTAAGGCAGCATATTAGCTAGGCAACATCGAATTTGGTCAGATGTGTCAGAGCCTGATCGGATAATATGTGCCACCTGGTGCCAAACCGGCGAGGTGTTTTAGTCGTATCGTTGTTTACGACAGTATCCCGGATTTCCGGGTTCAAAGGAGAACACATCATGTCAAAAGGGCAATCTTTACAAGACCCTTTCTTGAACCAGCTCAGGAAAGAACGTATTCCCGTAGCAATTTACCTTGTTAGCGGGATCAAACTGCAAGGGCAGATAGAATCATTCGACCAGTTCGTCATATTGTTGCGTAATACTGTCAGCCAGATGATCTACAAGTCTGCGATTTCAACCGTTGTGCCGTCCCGAAATGTCAAGATGCCAGCAATGGCAGGAGACGACGAGACGGAATAAGGCCGAATATTCGGCCAGGGCATGTGATTTGTTTTTCGAAAGACCGGCAGCCGGCACCCAAGCACTACTCGTTCATATTGAAAACGATAACTCCACCGCTGAAGAATTGCGGGAGCTGGCGCTGTCGGCCGGTTTAACTCCTGTCGTCGAGATTACAGCGAGACGGAAATCTCCGGATCCTAGAACTTACATCGGTAGTGGCAAGTTAAAGGAAGTTCATCAGCTGGCCGAAGAAACTGAGGCGGAGTTGATACTCTTTGATGAGGAGTTGTCGCCGACCCAGGAGCGAAATCTTGAAGAAGCTCTCGAGCGCCGAGTCCTGGGAAGAACTGGATTAATACTTAACATCTTTGCCCAACGGGCTCGCACCCACGAGGGTAAGTTACAGGTTGAACTGGCCCAATTGCGGCATGCTTCAACCCGGCTGGTGCGGGGTTGGACACACTTGGATCGGCAGCGCGGTGGTTCCGGACGTGGTTCGGGTGCTGCAATGGGGATATCGGGAACTGGCGAAACGCAGTTGGAATCAGATCAGCGCATGATCGCTGCGCGAATTAAGAATATTAACCAGCGTTTGCAAAAAGTAAGAAAACAACGGAACCAGAATCGGCGAGCGAGAAAGAAAGCAGACGTCAGGACAATATCTCTGGTGGGATATACCAACGCTGGGAAGTCTACATTGTTTAACATGATGTGCGATTCGAATGTCCATGCAGCCGACCAGCTGTTTGCCACGCTTGACCCAACGCTTCGACAGATCGAACTGCCTGTGCTGGGGCAATCAATTTTGACCGATACCGTGGGCTTTATTCGAAAGCTACCCCATGGGCTGATTGATGCATTTCGTGCGACGTTGGAAGAGGTCAAACAGGCGGATTTACTCCTCCATGTTGTGGATGCCTCAGCAAACGATAGAGCGCAGCATATGGTCGAGGTAGATGCAGTATTGAATGAAATCGAAGCTCTCGATGTGCCACAGCTCACGGTTTACAACAAAATTGATCTATTGGAGGAAGAGCCCCGAGTTGATCTTGGTGAAGATGGGTTGCCAATTCGAGTCTGGGTTTCAGGGCTAAAGGGTTCTGGTATGGAGTTGTTACTCTCTGCCATTGCAGGCGTACTAGCAGAGCAGGTGATTGACACAACGTTGCACTTAAAGCCAAATCAGGGCCAGCTGCGGTCGCTGTTGTTTGCTCACGGCGCTGTGGTTGATGAAACCGTTGTCGATGATGGCGGTATAGATTTACATGTTCGAATCGAACCGAATAGTTTGAAGCGCCTTGGCCAAAAGTCAGGATTGACCATGAAACAGTTGGGCGTAGCAGAGTTTTTTGTAGAAGAAGCCTGGCAACCGAAAGTTCGGTGGTCAGCGGGCTATGAATGAAACACCAATTAGTGGGAAAATGAGACTTCTTGTCGTCGGCAAGAAGTAATATCAGTGGAGAGAACAAATGGCGTGGAATGAGCCCGGTGGCGGTAATCAGGGAGGAAAAGATCCCTGGGGTAATAAGGACGATCAAGGACCGCCCGATCTAGATGAGGCGTTTCGTAAGCTACAAAATAATCTGTCAGAAATGTTTGGTGGAAAGAAATCTACCGGCGGTGGCGGTGGCGGCAGCGTCGGCAAAGGATTTAGTGTTGGCATGTTAGGTGTGATTGCAGTCGTATTTCTCCTAGGCTGGGCTGCGATGGGTGTGTACCAGATTGACCAGCAGGAACGCGGAGTTGTATTGCGTTTTGGTAAGCAACTAGATGAAGTTATATTGCCGGGATTACATTGGAATCCACCCTTAATCGACAGGGTCTTGACGGAGAATGTTACTCGGGTGAGAGATATTCGTATCGACTCGGAGATGCTGACCCAGGACGAAAACATCGTGAAAGTGGTCAATATGACAGTCCAATATGTCATTGGTGACGTCAAACTCTATCTTTTAAAGGTTAAGAACCCTGATGTGAGTCTTATTCAGGCAACCGAAAGCGCGCTTCGTCATGAGGTGGGTAGTGCGGTGATGAATGATGTGCTGACCGAAGGTCGTGTTGTGCTAGGTACCCTAGTCCAGTCTCGAATTCAGGACTATATGAATGACTACAAGACCGGGATCACGGTGACCAAGGTCAACATCGACGAAACGGCTCCACCGGATGCTGTCCGTGCTGCTTTCGATGACGTGATTAAAGCCAAGGAAGATGAGGTTCGATTTCGCAATGAAGCCGATGCCTACGCCAATCAGGTTGTTCCTGAAGCACGTGGTGAGGCTCAACGACTTCTCGAGGAAGCGGAAGGTTACAAGCAGCGAGTTATTTCTCAAGCAACGGGTGAGGCGTCTCGTTTCAACCAGCTTTATGCCGAGTATAAAGCTGCACCGGAAGTGACTAGAGAGCGGATCTACATCGATACCATGGAAGCCGTCATGTCCAACAGTACCAAAATCTTGATAGACACCGAGGGCGGTAATAACATTCTGTATTTGCCTCTTGATAAGATTATTGAGAGCAGTCAGGGTAGAAATGGCGATCGACAGACAAATTTCGGTGGTAGCAACTCTAGTAGTTTAGGTCAGGATAACGATCTGGGCAGCCGCGGTAACAGAAGGGAGCGCAACTAATGTCTACTAAAGGTTTAGTTTTAGGTTTTATCGCAGTTGTCTGTGTTGTGCTCGGCTCGAACTCGATTTTTGTTGTCACGGAGCTCGAACGAGCGGTACTGCTTGAGTTCGGTAAGGTGATTCGTGCGGATATTGAACCTGGTCTGCATTTTAAGAAGCCGTTCGTCAACGCCGTCCGCAAGTTCGATGGCAGGGTATTAACTCTCGATGCGCCAGCGGAGCGCTTCTTAACCCTTGAAAAGAAGGCCGTGATTGTCGACTCCTTCGCCAAGTTCAAGGTGAATGATGCGCAATTGTTCTATACAGCCACCTCTGGTGATGTCCGCCGTGCGGAAGATCTGCTTCGCCAACAAATCAACAACGGCTTACGTAATGAAATTGCAAACCGGAGTTTGCATGAGGTTGTCTCAGGCGAGCGAGACCAATTGATGTCAGTCTTAACCACGCGGATAAACGGTGTCGCGAAAACGGAATTTGGCATCGAAGTTGTTGATGTTCGGGTTAAGAAGATTGACCTGCCTCCTGAAGTAAGCCAGTCGGTCTACAATCGGATGAACACCGAGCGCGATATCGAAGCGAGAGAGCATCGGGCCCAGGGTCAAGAACTCGCAGCGGGAGTTCGAGCTGATGCTGCGAAGCGGCGAGAAATTATTCTTGCCGAAGCTTACGCTACTGCAGAGAAGACCCGAGGTGAAGGTGATGCGCAATCGGCTGCAATTTATGCGAGCGCCTTTACTAAAGACAAGGAGTTCTACAAGTTCTATCGGAGTATGACAGCCTATCGAAACACTTTTTCGAACAAGGGTGACATCCTTCTGATTCAACCAGACAACGACTTTTTCAAGTATCTGAACAATAGTCGTCAAAAGTAACCCGAAGGGGTAAAATATAGATCGAACCGGGGGTAACCCCGGTTTTTTTTTGCGGAGATATGATTCGAGTGTGGCAAGATTTAGGCGTCGCTTTATGTCTCGTACTGGTCATTGAAGGGATTTTGCCGTTTCTGTATCCAGAGAGATGGAAAGAATTGGTCGCGATGGCGGCGCAAGTAGATGAACGTACTATGCGAATCGTTGGATTCTGCAGCATGGTTTTGGGTACGGGTTTGCTGTATCTGATTCGAAGTTAACCAAAATAGATCGGCATGAGATGTCATGAGAAAGGAAGATCGTTGGCTACTGCCTGATGGTATTGAGGAGTTGTTGCCTCCTCAAGCCGCCGAGGTTGAGAGTGCGCGGCGTAAGCTGCTAGATAAGTTCGAAGCCTGGGGGTACGAGCTTGTTGTAACTCCCATGGTGGAGTTTTTAGATTCTCTGTTGACGGGGACTGGATCTGATCTCGATTTAAAAACATTCAAGGTCACAGATCAGGTTTCTGGTAGAACGATGGGTATTCGCGCCGATATAACCCCTCAGGTTGCGCGGATGGATGCTCATAGTCTGCGCCGGGATGGCGAAAGCCGGCTTTGCTACGTCGGCACAGTCTTGCACGCTAATGCAGATAATATGCTGGCTTGCCGGGCTCCAGTTAGCATAGGCGCTGAGCTTTTTGGTGATACTGCTGCTGGAGGCGATCTTGAAATAGTGAGTTTGATGCTAGATTCTGTCGCATCTGTGTCAAGTCAGCGGCTCCATGTAGAGCTTGGGGATGTCGGTATTTACCGTGGTCTAGTGGCCGGCGCTAATCTTGATCCGAGCGATGAGCGGGTTCTATTCGACAAGATTCAGGGAAAGGCTTTACCCGACCTTGCTGCACTTTTATCTGACCTTAATATTGATCAGACGCTGGCAGAAAAGCTGGTCATTTTGCCGACGCTTTGTGGCGGTGAGTCTGTCATTGAGCAGGGCAAGGCTATTTTCAAAGACGATCCTGAAGTTTTGAGCAGGATCGACAATCTTAGTCTCATTGCTAGCCAGTTACGCGTTCGGTTTCCGATGGTCCAGTTGAACTACGACTTGAGCGAACTGCGGGGCTATAACTATCATACCGGTATTGTTTTCGCGACCTACCTTGGTGAATCTGGTGTTCGGGTCGCCAAAGGTGGGCGCTACGATGATGTCGGAAGTGTGTTTGGCCGAGCAAGAAGTGCGACTGGTTTTGATATCGATCTAAAGCTTTTGGCGCGTGAAAGTTCAATAGCTCTGCCAGGCAGAAAGGTTGTCGAAGCCTTACCTGCGAATGAACAAACCAATGAAAGATGGCACCAAATTGTCACTCTGCGCGAGTCTGGCTATATGGTAATTGAAGGCAATTCTTCTGCAGCCACTAAGCGGCTAGAATTGCATGATGGGTCTTGGCAACTGGTCGATATTCAATAGAGCAGTTAAAAGCTCAGCCATAAGCTCAACTATAAGTTCAACCAAATCGGAAAGAGAAGTTAATGGGCAGTAACGTTGTAATCGTAGGCACTCATTGGGGTGACGAAGGAAAGGGCAAGGTGGTCGATCTTTTAACTCGACAAGCGCAAGCGGTGGTTCGTTTTCAGGGCGGACACAATGCTGGTCATACCTTGGTTGTTAAAGGCGAGAAAACCGTCCTGCACCTTATTCCGTCGGGTATTCTTAACGAACATGTTGCCTGTCTGATCGGTAACGGTGTCGTGTTATCCGTGCCAGACCTGTTCAAGGAAATCGAAAAACTTGAACTTGCCGGTCTCAATGTTCGTGATCGATTGATGGTCAGCAAAAACTGCCCTCTAATTTTGCCCCATCATATTGCTCTGGATGTGATGCGAGAAAACGTGCGGGGTAATCAAAAGATTGGCACAACGGGTCGGGGTATTGGTCCAGCATATGAGGACAAGGTCGCTCGCAGAGGTCTTCGGGTTTCTGATCTCTATAACGAAGAGCAGTTCAAAACTTCGTTAGAAGAAATTATGGACTACCACAATTTTGTACTTGAGCACTATTTCAAGACGTCCCGAGTTGGATTTGAAGAGACTCTGGACGCCAGTTTAAAGTTTGCCGGCGAGCTAAAACCATTGGTTGGTGACGTTGTGAACAGGCTGGCAGAACTTCAGAAGGCTGGCGCCAACATTTTGTTTGAGGGGGCTCAAGGCGCCTTACTTGATATTGATCAAGGCACCTACCCTTTTGTGACGTCGTCCAACACAACCGCTGGCGCGATCAGTGGTGGATGTGGCGTAGGGCCGAGAGATCTTGATTATATTCTGGGCATCACCAAAGCCTACACCACAAGGGTCGGTTCAGGACCTTTCCCCACTGAGTTGTTTGATTCTGTCGGCAGTCACCTGGCAAAGAAAGGCAATGAATTTGGTTCGACAACGGGGCGTCCGCGTCGCTGCGGTTGGTTTGACGCCCACGCTCTGCGACGTGTCGTGCAGATAAACAGTATTTCAGGCTTGTGTCTTACCAAGCTTGATGTGTTGGATGGTCTTGAATCCCTCTCAATTTGCGTGGGCTATGAAAATGAAGATAGTGCGAACCCTACACCTATCTATGAACACGTTGCCGGCTGGAGTGAGTCAACTGTGGGAGTACAGAGGATGGAAGATTTGCCAAAAAACGCCCTGGCATACCTAGAGAAAATACAAGCGTGCTGTGACGTAGTCATCGATTTTGTTTCAACTGGTCCCGATCGAGAAGACACCATTCAGCTGAGAAACCCCTTTGATATACCTGAAGCCTAGAGGGGGCTTTGCGCACTTATGATTCGAGTGGCTGCCGTTAGGTCAGCATAGCCAGGTAGAGTTAAAACGACCGTCATACCTGGGAAAGTGGCACTAGCGATAATGCCGATTGCTCCAGTCGTGGCATTAGCCGTACCCTGGAAGGCGGCGCCACCGCCTGGTGCAAGGGTCCCCGTGGCTGGATGATTCAAAGCCATTTGCACATGTCCTTTCACAAAAGCCGGTAAAGCAACGGCTGCCAATATGCCGATGATCGCGACGATGGTCATCAGTTCAATCAAGTTAAAACCTACAATATGTGAGATTCGGTGGACCATAATCAGTCTTTATTTTTATCACCGTAAGCATAAGCCTCTATCTAAACCCATTTTAATTGCCCTTATCGGCAAGGGAAATGGTCAATTCGAAGCATGTGCGCCTGTTTGTCAGGACGATTGTTCGATAAATAAGCCATCGGTGTCATAAGATGGCCTGTGATATGGTGCGGTAGAGCAGCCAGGCCATGGAGAAGAGATGAAACGGATCCTTCGGGAGACTCGCGAACCAGCCTCCAAGTAAGTCTGGTTGTAGAGCTTGTTTGGTGCCGAGAAGAGGACTTGAACCTCCACGCCCCGAAGAGCACTAGCACCTGAAGCTAGCGTGTCTACCAATTTCACCACCTCGGCATTGAGGGGGAGCGAAGGGTACTAAGGGTCCTGTCAGCTGTCAACTTATGTCAGCAATACAGCCCCCACTATCGATCAACACTACTTATTAGAACTGTCTACTAAAAAATCTATTAGAAACCACTTATTAGAAACCACTTATTAGAAACCACTTATTAGAAACCACTTATTAGAAACAAGGAAACACATTGAAAAAAGATCCCCATCAACAGCGGGAAGCACAAAATTACGAGAACCCGATTCCAAGTCGAGAATACATTTTGCAATGCCTCGTCGAAATCGGTCGACCTGCGGCGGCTAAAAATATCGCCAAGACGCTAGGTGTCGAATCGGCTCAGGATCGTGACGCATTATCGAAGAGGCTTGGCGCCATGGTCCGAGCGGGCCAGTTGGTTGTTGATCGGCGCAACGTTTACGCCATCCCTAGCAAGCTCGACCTAATCAAGGGCCGGATTTCAGCACACCCAGATGGTTACGGCTTTCTTCTTGTTGAAGACGACGAGGACATCTTCTTTACCCGCAGGCAGATGCGTCAAGTCTTTCATGGCGACGTGGCTCTGGCCCGGGTTCGTAGTAAAAACCGCCAGGGTAAGACCGAAGGCGAAATTGTCGAAGTTGTGGAGCGTAATACACAACAACTGGTCGGCCGCTACTACGTCGAAAACAATATCAAGTTGTTAGAGCCACTCAACAAACGTATTAACCATGAGGTCATCATTCAAGATGTCCTCACTGAATGTGATCCTGGCCAGATTGTAGTCGCAGAGATTACCCAACAACCTGGTCCCCGGGGTGTGGTTATGGCGAATATTATCGAGGTATTAGGTGATCATTTAACGCCCGGAATAGAAGTAGAAATTGCTTTGCGCAACAATGATATCCCGAGTGAATGGGATGCGGAGATTCTATCTCTCGTTGATAAAATGCCTGGCCAGGTGACAGCCGCCGATAAAAAAGATCGGTTCGACCTTACAGAGCTACCTTTTGTCACGATTGATGGCGAGGACGCCCGTGACTTCGATGATGCAGTTTATTGTGAGCAAGATGAAGCCGGAGGCTGGACCCTTTTTGTTGCCATAGCGGATGTCGCCCACTACGTTAAGACCGCAAGTGAATTAGATGACGCCGCCAGAGAACGAGCTACCTCGGTCTACTTTCCTCAGTATGTAGTACCGATGCTGCCGGAGAAGCTGTCGAATGGACTCTGTTCTTTAAAGCCTAAGGTCGAAAGGCTTGTCCTGGTGTGTGAAATGACCATTTCCAGCCAGGGTCACGTAACTGAGTTCCACTTCTATGATGGCGTGATCTTCTCCCATGCTCGATTAACCTATACGGAGGTTGCGAAAGCGATTCATGGCGACGATAACGAACCGGCGCGAATGGCGCTCGGAGATCTAGTTGAAGACATTGATGAACTGAATAACCTTTACGAGGTGCTGGTTCGTCAACGCAAAAAGCGAGGGGCGATAGAGTTTGATTCTCCCGAGTTGCAGTTCCAATTTTCTGCAGAGGGAAAGGTACAGTCGATCCAGCCTCGAGCCCGTAACAAAGCCCATAGAATTATTGAGGAGTGCATGCTTTGCGCCAATGTCTGCGCTGCGAAACTGGTTGAGGCTCAAAAACGTCCAGGATTGTTCCGTGTACATGAACCACCAGAGCAAGAAAAACTGGTGGCCCTGGAAGAATTTTTACAAGGTTTCGGCATACGCTTCAAAGCCGGAGACAATGTGCAGGCTCGAGATTACCAAGATGTCGTTCGCCAGCTGCAGAGTCAGAAGGGTGGCAATGTGCTCCAGATGGCACTGCTACGCTCTATGAATCAGGCGGTCTACCAAACGGAAAACAAAGGCCATTTTGGTCTTGGATACGATGAGTACACCCATTTTACATCTCCGATTCGGCGTTACCCCGATTTGCTCACGCATCGGCTGATCAAGTCGGAAATCTATTCGGCAACTGATGAGCGTCATACACTGAGGCTTGGCAGAAAACGTAAGACAGATTTCTATCCCTACAACCAGGCTCAGATGATTGAACTTGGAGAAATAACTTCATTCGCTGAGCGTCGTGCAGACTCTGCAGTTTATGAAGTTTTGGATTACCTTAAATGCGATTACATCAGTGATCGAGTTGGAGACATCTTTTCAGGGGTTGTGACCGGTGTGGCCAAGTTCGGCCTGTTTGTTGAGCTCGATGAGGTATTTGTCGAGGGGCTTGTTCACGTCAGCACGTTAGTGGGCGATTACTATCACTATGAGCAAGGCAGTCAGGTCCTCGCTGGTGAGCGTTCTGGCACAACCTACGGAATGGGCGATATTGTTGAAGCGCAAATCGTTCGAGTTAATGTCGATGAGCGAAAGGTGGATTTTGAATTAGTCAGTCATACGCCTCTCGCCACACGAAAACTAGCTCGCAAGAAAAAGGCTACCTTGACGGCCAACCCTGCGGATAAAGCTGCTAGTCCAAAGAAATCAAAGTCCGGCAATAAAAAAAGGCGACGACGCTAGATGGATAAACTGTTTGGCATTAACTCAGTGATGGGTCGTCTTCAACAACCTAAAGGTATCAACCGGCTATTACTGCGGGAGGGGGACCTCTCCAACCGATTAAGTGAAGCCGCCGAGAGAGCAAAGTCTGTCGGCATTCCCTGCAGCCGATTGTCCGAGCAGGAGTTTTCTGCCCTGACAAAGGTTAATCATCAAGGCGTGGGCCTTGAAGTTGATCATATTAGGACGTTGGATGAGGCAGCTCTCTATGGTTTGTTAGATGAGCAGCCTGAGAGTTTGCTGTTTCTGATCCTGGATGGTGTCACAGACCCGAGAAACCTGGGCGCGTGCCTACGCAGTGCGGCAACCCTGGGTGTTCATGCCGTGATTCAACCCAAAGACAGGAGCGCAGCTTTAACTGATGCCGCCATTAAGACCGCCAGCGGCGCGGCCTCGGCAGTCCCGGTCATACAGGTTACGAATTTGGCTCGAGTCATGAAAGACCTGCAGCAGCACGGGGTCTGGATTGTTGGAACCGTCTTGGAGGCTGAACAAACTTTAAGTGAGATGGATCTCAAAGGACCGATAGCGCTTGTCCTTGGCTCAGAAGAGAAGGGTATTCGGGCTGGCACTGCGAAACATTGTGATTTCCTCGCCACGATTCCGATGACCAACCCGAGTTTTGGCTTCAATGTATCAGTGGCAGCAGGTATTTGTCTTTATGAGGTCTCGCGCCAGCGCAATTTCTAAGTTTCTTCCAAGAGTCCTTTTTTCCAGAGCGCTTTTTTCGAAGCAGTTTTTCTAAAAGCCTTTTTAGCTAAAGCCTAGGTTTGCAATGCCCTAAGGCTTTCACTACAATGCGCGTCCCTTAAATCTCCTTGCTTCACCGGGTTGGCTGAATCATAAGCGCCGGGGGGCATTAACCGTAAGGAGTCCTATGAGACACTACGAAATTGTGTTTTTGGTACACCCTGATCAAAGTGAACAGGTGCCAGGAATGATAGAACGCTACTCTACGTTGATCACCGAAGGCGAAGGTAAAGTCCATCGTGTGGAAGACTGGGGTCGGCATCAGCTTTCTTACCCAATCAATAAGATCCATAAAGCTCACTACGCATTGCTCAACATTGAATGCACACAGGCAGTTCTTGAAGAAATCGAGACAGCCTTCCGCTTCAACGATGCTGTGATCCGCAACTTGATTCTGAGCCGAAAAGGTCCCGAGACCGAAGACTCTCCGATCATGAAAGTAGAGCGCGAAAGCAGAGAAAAGAAGGAGCGGGATGACACACCACCACCTGCGCGAACTGAAACTCAAAGTAGTGATGACTCTGGGACCGATTCCAAAGTCACAGCAGCAGCCGAAGCGTAGGAGTAACCCATGTCACGTTTTTATCGAAGAAGAAAATATTGTCGCTTTACTGCTGAAGGCGTTACCGAAATCGATTACAAAGATATCGAGACCCTTAAGCAGTACGTTTCGGAAACCGGCAAAATTGTGCCGAGTCGAATTACCGGAACAAAAGCCAGGTATCAGCGTCAGCTAGCTAAAGCCATTAAACGGGCTCGCTACTTGGCATTGTTGCCTTACACCGACGGCCATAAATAGTCCTAACTAGTGCGGTTCGTTGCTGAGTTTGTAATGCGAGGCCGAACGCAGGCGATTGGAGTATCCGTCGTTGCTGCATTGCTACCTTTTTTGCAGTGGCTTTCTACCGCGACTGTTAGTCTGGTTGTTCTAAGGCGTGGTTTGGCAGAAGGCGCGGTAGTCTTGATGTGGGCTAGTTTGCCGATGTTTGGTATGTACTGGCTCATCGGCGACATCACTCCGGTCATTATGCTATTTGGCACCGTTGCCATGGCATATACCCTCCGAGCGACAGCCTCCTGGGAAATGACCTTGCTCGCCACGGTTGTGTTGGCAAGCGTAGGGAACTTACTGTTCGAGTTCATCAGTACTGATGTTGTTGATGAGATAGTGAACGCCTACCGAGATTTTATGCTCGATGTACAGAGTCGAGCAGAAACTCCAGAGCAGGCGAAGGCGCTGGTGGTGCCAACGTTTGAAGTCGCTCGGCCATTGCTGTTGGGTTACTTTGCGATGGGATACGCCATTAGTATGCTGCTATTTTTGTTGTTAGCACGTTGGTGGCAAAGTTTGTTGTATAACCCCGGTGGGTTTCAGCAAGAGTTTCAAGGGATTCGATTGTCACCAATAGTGGCAGCGGGTCTGGTAGTTCTGGTGCTAGGTTGTTTTAGCATCACGGAGATGAACCGGTGGGTATTGGTCCTGACGGTGCCGCTGATAATCGCGGGACTTGCATTTGTGCACTGGTTCATCAAGGAAAAACAATTTTCAAGCAGCTGGCTGGTTGGCTTTTATTTTCTAGCCCTACTTTTGCAGTTGTTCCCAGTGCTCGCGTTTTTAGCTCTGATGGATAGCTGGTTTGATTTAAGAAACAAGATACGAACTAACGAGGTCTAAACGATGGAAGTAATACTTCTGGAAAATATTTCCAATCTTGGTGAGCTAGGCGAAACCGTATCCGTGAAATCGGGTTATGGCCGCAACTACCTCATTCCGCAGCACAAAGCTGTTCCGGCGACCAAGCAAAACGTGGTTGATTTTGAAGCACGACGCGCTGAGCTTCAGAAAACAGCAAACGAAAAGTTAGCGGTTGCTCAAGCCCGAGCTGAGAAGGTCAACGCTCTCGACATTACTCTGTCGACTAAAGCTGGTGATGAGGGCAAGTTGTTTGGCTCGATCACGGTAAGAGACATTGCAGAAGCTGCTGTGTCCCGTGGAGTAGACATTGAGAAGAATGAAATTCAGATGCCTGATGGTCCCCTCCGTCAGCTAGGCGAATTTGTGATTGCCGTTCAATTGCACTCAGAAGTGATTGCAGAGTTAAAAGTCGCAGTTATCGCCGAAGACTAAGGAAACGATAATCCAGAACGGCAGAGATGTCTCTGTCGTTTCTTGCTTTGTTCTTTCGTCGCTTTTTGTTTCCATTGTCTTTTATACACACCTTATCCGCACCTTATTCAATGACAGGCGTACGGGCGGGGTGTAATCTTTTGCTCTCCAGTTCTGACTTCGAGTATTCGCTTGGCGTTCGATAACGACGACAACCAAACAGCATCATTAAAAATTCCGCCTCACTCTATTGAAGCTGAGCGATCGGTGCTGGGTGGTTTGATGTTGGACGACCAGGCCTGGGATCGTGTCGCTGGGCTGGTCACCGCAGAAGATTTCTATCGTAGCGACCATCGAATCATCTTTCGATGCATGGCTGATCTTGCCGAACGAAACAAACCACTCGATGTCATCACCATTTCAGAAACTCTTGATGGCGTGAATGAGTTGGATAATGTCGGTGGTATCGCCTACATAAGTGATCTGGCCAACAGCACACCGACCGCGGCAAACATCTCTGCCTATTCAGAAATCGTATCGGAACGCGCGACGATCCGAAATTTGATTTCCGTTGCCCATGAAATTGCAGAAAGTGGCTTTAATCCTCAGGGTCGAAACAGTGCTGCCCTGATAGATATGGCGGAGTCCAAAGTTTTCAAGATCGGTGATAACCGGCCTAGCCGTGGTGGTCCTCAAACTATAAGGCCATTGTTAACAAAAGCTGTTGAACGGATAGATGAACTGTTCCAGACGAAAGGTGCATTGACGGGCTTAAGCACAGGCTTTCGTGAAGTTGATGAAATGACGATGGGCTTACAACCTGGGGATATGGTTGTTGTCGCGGGTCGGCCCTCGATGGGTAAGACAGCATTCGCCATGAATATTGCGGAGAACGCGGTGCTTGCTGGCGGTAAGCCCGTAATGGTCTTCAGCATGGAAATGCCCGCTGACTCCTTGATTATCCGAATGTTGTCGTCCTTGGGACGTATAGACCAAACCAAAATTAGGAGTGGTCAGCTAGGGGATGATGATTGGCCTCGGCTGACATCCGCAGTAACCCTTCTCAACGATAAACAGTTGTTAATCGATGACACTGCTGCACTGAGCCCAACGGAAATCCGATCACGGTGTCGCCGAGCGGCTCGTGAGCATGGAGCGCTTGGGCTTATTGTGGTTGATTACATTCAGTTGATGCAGGTGACCGGTGGTTCGGAGAATCGCGCAACAGAAATATCTGAGATTAGCCGATCCCTAAAAGGTATTGCCAAAGAGTTTGAGTGCCCGATTATCGCGTTATCCCAGCTGAATCGAAGTTTGGAGCAGCGCCCAGATAAGCGTCCGATTATGTCTGACCTTCGGGAGTCCGGCGCGATTGAACAGGACGCCGACCTGATTATGGCCATCTACCGAGATGAGGTATACCACGAGGATGCTGAAAAGGGTGTTGCGGAGGTGATCATACTGAAACAGCGTAACGGTCCCATTGGAAGAAGGAAGTTGGCCTTTATTGGTCAGTACACCAAGTTCGAAGACCTAGCCGTCGGTTACGGCGACTATATGTACGAATAACGCGTTATGACGGCCAATCACCCTGTGGCTTTGATCCATCTGGATCACATCGCGGCGAACCTTAAGCGGGCAAAAGCCCTGGCACCCCACAGCAAACACATGGTGGTGGTAAAGGCTAACGCCTATGGCCATGGTGCCAGTGAAGTTGCTGAACATTTGGCTGATGCTGATGCTTTTGCGGTCGCCCGAGTTGAGGAAGCCATACAGCTCCGCGCCTCGGTTCCTAACAAATCAATAGTGGTTCTCGAAGGCTACCTTGATGCCAGCGAGGCAGCTGAATGCCTTGCCCATCAATTGTCTCCAGTTCTGCATAGTGGCTATCAAATCGACCTCCTTGGAGAAGGATTGCCATTCTGGCTAAAGTTTAATACCGGCATGTTTCGACTCGGCTTTGCACCTGCCGAGGCCCAAGAGTTGGCCGTCAAACTAGCTGGTTTAGATTTGCAGGGGCTGATGAGTCATTTTGCGAATGGTGATAATCCCGTCCACAAACTTAATCAAACTCAGATTAGGTTGTTCGAGCAGTGCGCGGCCTCATTTCCAACGGTTGATCGTTGTATGGGCAATTCCGGCGCGATCATGGGGTTGCCAGAAGGTCATACTGACTGGGTCCGACCAGGTCTTATGGTTTATGGAGGCTCGCCCAACGGGGCGCCCGCCGAAAAATTACAAGCGGCAATGACCCTTTCTGCGCCTATCCTTTCAATTAACAGGTTAGTCTCGGGGGATGCGGTGGGTTATGGAAGCTCCTGGTCGGCGGATAAACCTTGCCGCATTGCGGTCATTGCGCTTGGCTATGCAGACGGCTATCCCCGGGAAATGCCCGACGGCACCCCTGTATTGATCAACGGTAAAAGGCGGCCATTAGTCGGTAGAGTCTCGATGGATATGTGTACAGTATTGCTTGAGGATGAAGACGATATACAGCCCGGTCATCATGCAATATTCTGGGGCAGCAATTTACCGATTGATGAAATTGCAGCGGCAGCCGGTACGATCAGCTACACGTTGATGACTGGACTTAGCCATCGTGTGAAGCGCCGTTACACCAAGACAGCCCACCATATAGAGATCAGAGAGTAAAACTTGGCCAAGACAAAGACAGTTTTTGTATGTGGTGACTGCGGCTCTGAGTTTGCTAAATGGCAGGGCCAGTGTAGCGACTGCAAAGCCTGGAACACGCTGACTCGACTCAGTGTTGATAACGCTCAAGTAGCATCCCGGAGGAAAGGCTTCTCTGGTCAGCTGGAATCGGCACAAACCCTGTCGGAAGTGTCCGCTACAGATGTCCCAAGGTTGCTGACGACCATGGTCGAATTTGATCGAGTCCTTGGCGGTGGCCTTGTACCAGGGTCCGCCATTTTGATTAGTGGAAATCCTGGTGCCGGGAAAAGCACTCTTTTGATTCAGCTCCTTTGTCATCTGGCAGCGACTCAGTCTGCGCTGTATGTAACAGGTGAAGAGAGCCTTGCCCAAATTGCCATGCGAGCTCGCCGTTTGCAGCTGCCTCTGGATGAACTCAAGGTCATGGCGCAAACCAGTGTCGATGCCATCCTGCGGGTTTGGGATGAAACAAAACCCAAGTTAATTGTCATTGATTCGATTCAAGTAATGCATCTTGATGACGTGGACTCGTCTCCAGGTGGTGTTACCCAAGTTAGAGAAAGTGCGGCGGTGTTGATTCAGCAAGCAAAGAAAACCAATACAGTGTTACTCCTTGTGGGTCACGTGACGAAAGAGGGCAATCTTGCAGGGCCTAGAGTACTGGAGCACATGATTGATTGTTTCATAATGCTAGACGGCGAACAGGATGCCCGTTACAGAACGCTGCGTAGCAGCAAGAACCGTTTTGGTGCTGTGAACGAGCTGGGTATTTTTGCCATGACAGAAAAAGGTTTGATGGAAGTATCAAATCCCTCAGCAATTTTTTTGTCGAGAACGGAGGAGGCGACACCGGGCTCCATTGTGATGGTGGTCTGGGAAGGCACCAGACCGCTTTTGGTAGAAGCCCAGGCGCTGGTCGACGCTAGCAGTTTTGGAAATCCACGACGGGTAGCTGTCGGCTTCGAACAAAACCGCTTGGCTATGTTGTTGGCGGTGTTGCATCGGCATGGCGGCCTGCAGGTCGGAGATCAAGATGTGTTCGTCAATGCTGTGGGCGGTATCAAAGTTGCAGAAACCAGTAGTGACCTCGCCTTACTGATGGCAGTCGTCTCCAGCTTTCGTAATCGGGCGCTGCCCCAAGATATTATTTGTTTTGGAGAGGTCGGTTTGTCGGGGGAGATTCGGCCGGTACCAAACGGCCAAGAGCGGATACGAGAAGCAGCCAAACATGGTTTTAAAAGAGCGATCGTACCGAAAGGTAATTTACCAAAAAAGGCGATCGAAGGTATGCAAGTAATAGGCGTCAGTCGACTCAGTCAGGCACTTGATGCGATAGCGGATCTATAGCGTTGTTTTGCCTTACCATTATTTCCGGCGTTCCGGGTTCAGGTAAAACAACCTTAGCGAGGGCGAATCGATCGCTAAAGGGGTATGAAGTTTTTATAGATGGCGTGATTGGCCCCTGGTGGTTCGATCAACTTAGAGAACAACTTGGTCCGTTTCGGTACGTGTTGCTCAGTTGCGATTTACAGGAAAGTTTAGCTCGTGTCACGATCCGGCAAGGACAAGATTCTGCCACACCGGACATCGTTCGGCGCATGCATGACCAGTTTCTTGCCGTCTAAGTTGATTTCGCAAAGCACGTGATTCAAACCTCTGGTCTGACGCCAGCTGATGTCGTGACCGGGTATGACCGACTAGAGAATTTGGGAGTTTAAATACTTCTAGGTCGCCAGCTTTTTATAGTGAACCCGAGTAGGGGTTTGGCCTCGCTCTCCCACACGCTTTCGGTAATCCTCTTCATACTCGGTGTAGTTGCCATCGAACCATACAACTTGACTATCGCCTTCAAAGGCAAGCATGTGGGTGGCGATCCGATCGAGGAACCAGCGATCGTGTGAAATGACCATTATGGTGCCAGGGAATGCTTCAATCGCATCTTCTAGAGCACGCAAAGTTTCGACGTCCAGGTCATTGGTGGGTTCGTCTAGTAACAGCACGTTCGCCCCTTTCTTAAGTAGTTTGGCGAGGTGTACTCGATTACGCTCTCCGCCTGAAAGATCCTTAACTAACTTCTGCTGATCTGATCCCTTAAAATTAAACCGGCTAACGTAAGAGCGTGATTGGGTTTGATAGCGGCCAATTTGTAAAATTTCGTTACCTTCGGAAATTTCCTCCCAGACGTTGTTAGAGTCTGAGAGCGACTCTCGGCTCTGGTCAACGTAACCTAACTCGACAGTCTCACCAACTTTTAGGCTGCCTTTATCAGGTTGCTCCTCATCGCAAATCATTCTGAACAATGTGGACTTACCTGCGCCGTTACCGCCGATGATGCCAACGATCGCGCCTCGAGGTACTGAGAAGCTCAGGTCTTCAATCAGTAGCTCGTCACCAAAACCTTTTTGCAGACGGTCAACTTCCAGAACAACGTCTCCGAGCCTTGGGCCTGGGGGAATATAGAGTTCCAGAGTCTCGTTGCGGGTTTGGAACTCCTGGGAACTGAGTTCTTCAAAGCGAGCGATGCGGGCCTTGTTTTTGGCATGCCGAGCTTTGGGTTGAGTTTTAACCCATTCCAGCTCGGTTCGAATTGAACGTTGTCGGGAGGCTTCTCGTTTTTCTTCTACCTGAAGACGTTGGTCTTTAGCGGCTAGCCAGTCTGAATAGTTACCTTCATAGGGAATACCGTGTCCCCGGTCCAGTTCGAGAATCCAACCGGCGGCATTGTCTAGAAAGTAGCGGTCGTGGGTTATTGCGACGACGGTACCAGGAAAGTCCTTTAGAAAACGCTCTAGCCAGCCGACGCTTTCAGCGTCTAGATGGTTGGTTGGCTCGTCCAGAAGTAGCATGTCAGGATTGGAGAGGAGCAATCTGCAGAGGGCAACACGCCGTCGCTCACCACCCGAGAGGGTGGTGACGTCTGCGTCCCAGGCAGGTAGCCGCAAAGCATCTGCTGCAACCTCAAGCTTTCGATCTAAATCCCAGCCGTCCATTGAATCGATTTTCATCTGTAGTTCCCCTTGCTTGGTAAGGAGATCGTTCATTTCGTCATCGGACATGGGGTCTGCGAAACGATCGCTGATGGCGTTGAACTCTTTGATGGCGTCAGACAGTTCGCGAACGCCGTCTTCGACATTGCCCCGCACATCCTTGTCAGGGTCGAGAACCGGTTCTTGAGGCAAATACCCGACGTTGAGTTCCGGCTGAGGTCTTGCTTCGCCGAGGTATTCTTTGTCGACTCCGGCCATGATTCGTAATAGCGAAGACTTTCCTGAGCCATTGAGGCCCAGCACTCCAATCTTGGCGCCCGGGAAAAACGACAGAGAAATGTCTTTGAGGATTACACGGTTTGGCGGCACAACCTTGCCCACCTGAGACATTGTGTAAACGTATTGAGCCATTCGGGAAGCCTGTTGAGAAAATACAAGGAGCGCATTCTATCAAAGCGCGAGAGGAAAATAACGACCCGCCTTCCGTTGCAATGGAGTAAAATGCTGCGTTTTTAGCAGGAAGTGATGACGTGCATTGTCCCTTTTGCGGTCACGGTGAAACCAAGGTCATAGACTCTAGACTGGTCGCCGAGGGCGATCAGGTTCGACGCCGCCGCGAATGCCAAGAATGCGGTGAGCGATTTACCACCTTTGAGTCCGCTGAACTGGTATTGCCGAGAGTCATCAAATCCAACGGCAATCGTCAGCCCTTTGATGAGGAAAAGCTCAGAAGCGGCATTCTGCGAGCCCTGGAAAAACGTCCGGTGAGTCTCGAAACCGTTGAATCAACGATTAGCCAAATTAAGCATAAACTCCGTGCAACCGGGGAACGTGAGCTCAAAACAAGGGATGTTGGTGAGCTGGTGATGGAGGAGTTGCGCAAGTTGGATGACGTCGCCTATGTGCGGTTTGCGTCTGTATACAGAAGCTTTCAGGATATTGATGAGTTTCGAGAAGAAATTGATCGATTAAGGGACGGACCTACACGAAATGATCAGTGATGAAACCTACCTGGCCCTCGCCATTCGAGAAGCGGAACGCGGCATTTATACTGCCAGACCCAATCCTCGGGTGGGCTGCGTGCTGGTTCGAGATGACGCGGTCATCGGCAAAGGTTTTCATTTGCAAACTGGCACTGCCCACGCTGAAGTGGGTGCGATCAAAGCGGCCGGTGGCGATATTATTGGTAGTACTGCCTACGTCACCCTGGAGCCCTGCAGTTTTGTAGGCCGAACGCCTTCCTGTGCGGACACTTTGATCGAAAAAGGCGTCCGCCGGGTTGTCTTTGCAGCAGAAGATCCACACCCGGGCAATCGAGGCAAAGGTCTTGATAAGCTAAGAGCTGCCGGAATTGAGGTTGTCGGCCCCTTACTAGAGTCGTCAGCAATTGCGCTAAATGCTGGCCACTTTAAAAAGTATCAAACGGGGTTACCCTTTGTTCGGCTAAAATTGGCTCAATCTCTGGATGGCCGAACGGCGCTCGCTAATGGCGGTAGCCAATGGATTACTGGCCCAGAAGCGCGGCGGGATGTTCAGAAGCTCAGAGCACGAAGTTGCGCGGTGGTGACAGGCGTGAATACAGTGATTGCTGATGACCCTGCTCTGAATGTTCGAGCAGAAGATTTAGGTAGTGAATTTGCCGAACTAGCGGGCCAGATTCGAAGGCCCATTGTTGTGCTGGATTCGACCGCTAGAATGCCAAAAACAGCACAACTTAACAGCGACCCCAATTTGATTTTAGTGCGAACAGAGAAGCATAAAGAGAACATTAGTGGCGAGCAGATCATCGACGCAAACGATAAAGGTCAAATCGACCTGTCACAGCTGTTACAATTTCTGGTTAGGGAAGAAGATTGTAGTGAGGTTCTCTTTGAATGCGGAGCGACCCTAGCTGGTAGCCTAATTCAAAGTGGTCTGGTAGATGAGCTTGTGCTTTACATTGCGCCTAAACTGATGGGTTCAGACGCACAAGGTTTGGTCCAGATGGATGAAATACTCGACATGAGTTTGGTGCCAACTTTATCCATAAAAGATAGTCGCCGAATTGGCGAAGATCTGCGATTGACCTTGCAGCTGAATCGCAACCCACAGATTTGAATATAAGAAAACAGGAAAGAACATGAAAACGATCGAAGGTGATTTCTCCGCTGTTACCGCGAAATTCGGCATTGTTGTCGCGCGATTCAACAGCTTTGTTGTCGAAGAGTTGCTCAGCGGCGCTATCGATGCTCTTAGACGCCATGGTGTAAACGAGGCCAACATCACAATTATTCGTGTACCGGGTGCCTACGAAATGCCTCTTGCGACCAAAAAAGCGGTTGATTCTGGCGAGTACGACGCAATGATCGCGCTGGGCGCCGTCATTCGAGGCGGTACGCCACACTTTGATTACGTGGCCGGAGAGTGCGCTAGTGGTCTAGCCAAAATTTCCCTGGATAGCGGGGTTCCCGTTGCTTTTGGTGTGCTGACGACTGATACAACAGAACAGGCGATCGAAAGGTCGGGTACCAAAGCGGGAAACAAGGGTGCCGATGCTGCAATGTCTGCGCTTGAAATGGTTAGCCTGTTGCGCAATTTATGAAAAAGCCTTCACCCGCCTCCCGTAGTAAAGCGAGAAGGTTTGTTTTGCAGGCCCTTTACTCAATGCATATGAGTCACGCCTCAGCCGTCGATGTCTTTGCTCAGTATCGACAAAACCACGACATGAAGAAAGTCGACACTGAGTATCTGCGCGTGCTCCTTATCGGCATCGATGCCCATCGAGCTGATTTACTGGCTCTGATCAAACCGAAACTAGAACGTGAACTCAACGAGCTTGATCCGATTGAAACGGCTGCACTGTTGATTGGTGTTTATGAACTTCAATATAAAATCGAACTGCCTTACCGGGTTGTGATCAACGAAGGTGTAGAGTTAGCCAAACAATTCGGTGCTGCCGAAAGTCATAAGTTAGTCAACTCAGTGCTCGACGCCCTTGCCCGCGAGCTTCGCGAGATCGAATACAAAGCAAGGTCTGGCTGAGCTTTATGGACGTGCTCTATGGATGAGTTCGACATCATTCGGCGCTACTTTTTGGATGCTTTGATGCCGGACTATGTCAGTACGGGTCCGGGAGATGATTGTGCCGTTCTATCAGTTCCATCTGATCAATCCCTTTGTGTGTCAACCGATACCCTTCTTGTAGGTGTTCATTTTCCTTTTAATGCCACGCCGGAAATTGTCGCGAGCCGTGCCTTTGGCGCGAACCTGAGTGACCTCGCCGCGATGGGTGCGCAGCCCCATGCAGTGACGGTGGCGCTCACATTACCTGATGCTGATACTGAATGGCTTGAGGGATTTTCGA
>JBLHQQ010000005.1:0-28130 GCA_047625245.1 Candidatus Azotimanducaceae bacterium | reverse complement strand
TGCGAAAAGAATGGATGGGGCGGCTAGTTGTTTCATTTCGACCTCGAATCTTGTGGCGCACTGCCACGAGTGACTGGCTATAATAACGCACATGCCATGCGAGTTGTTGCATGACTCGTGTCAGATTATAAGGGATTGATATTGAAACGATTTTATCTTGAAGGCGCCAGTGCAAAACTATCAGGCGTGGTGTTCGGCGAGCCCCATTTACCCCCTCTGGTGATCATCCACGGTATGCGCGACCACGCTCTGGGACTATTCGAGGTAATAGAAAGCCTTGGGGCAGACTATTTTGTCATAGCCCCGGACCTACGCGGCCACGGGCATAGTGAAAAAACCGGTATCTATACGATGGTGCAGTTTGTCGCTGACGTGAAAGCGGTATTCAATCATTTCGACATCAGTCGTGCGGTCTTGGTTGGCCACAGTCTAGGCGGACATATTGCGCTTAGATTTTCTGCTACCTTTCCAGAATTGATCACTAAGCTTGTGTTATTTGACGGTTTGGGTCCTCCGGGCCGGCAGGCAGACCCCGTTCAGCTAGCTCAGCGGTTTCGCGATGGAGTAGATTTGGTGCTGAGCATCAGCGGTGAGCGGCGGAAGATTTCGAGTGTTTCAGAAGCAGTAAGCCGATTGCGCCAGAATAACCCCCAGATGTCCTCATCGCTGGCGCAGTTAGTTGTGAAGGAAGGCACTGAGCCCCATCCCGAAGGAGGTGTTCGCTGGCGCTGGGAGAGTGCGGTGAACATGATCTGGCACACATTCTCTCAGACAGAATCTGAGTCGTTGTTTGTGACAATCAAGTGTCCAGTACTGGTGGTGACTGGTGAACATAGTCTCAATTATTGGACCGCGATGCGTCCTTACCTGAACGATCAGGTTTTCTACGAGGCTGAGTTAGCCCGCAGAACTAAGCTATTTAGCAATGCCCGGCACGTAACAATTGCTGATGCCGGACACATGTTGCACTACGATCAACCCCTAAAGTTGCTCGCGGCCTTGAGAAGCTTCATCGATTGAAGTCGGTCCCCTGCAGCGTTGGAATATCGGTGTCCCGGTCGTTTTGTGTGAGCAATGCCGGATCAATGGAACTGTCTAGGCCCCAAAAATGTAGCCAATCCTCCAACATGAGATAGAGGCTTGGCACCAGGAATAGAGTAATCACCGTTGCAAACATAACGCCGAATGCGAGAGAGATCGCCATGGGTATAAACATGAATGTCTCGGGATCCTGGTTAGACATAAGTGGCACCAGACCGACAAAGGTGGTTACCGACGTCAGAATGATTGGCCTGAATCGAGCAACACCTGCCATGGTGACAGCCTCAAAAGTAGGTATCCCGATGCGCCGCTGTCGATTGATGTAGTCCACCATTACGAGCGATGCATTCACCACCACCCCCGAGAGTGCGATGATGCCAAGCAGAGAGAAGAAGATTAAGTTCCAGCCCATCAAGAAATGTCCCACGATGGCGCCCACGGCACCGAATGGAATGACACTCATGATGACGAGCGGTTGCATGTAGCTTTTCAGGGGAATCGCCAACAAGGCAAAGATAATTAGCAGAGACAGAGGTACTGTTCTGGCCATACTGGCGGTCGCCTCGGTTCTCATTTCTTGTTCTCCACCTAAAGAGTAGGAGACGCCCGGATAGTCAGTATTCTGACAAGGGTTTTCTCTATTAGAGAAACTGGAACCTTTCAGACAAATAGACTTTTGGATCGCAGCCATAACCTCTTCTGGGGTCACAACTGATCGATTGATGTCACCAACAACTTCAACAACCCTCTGTCGATCCTGCCTCTCGATGGAGGAGTAGCCTTTGCCGTAGGTGATATCCGCAACAGACATAAATGGCACTTCGATGCCTTCGTTGGTTCGAATTCTCATTTCTTCGAGGTTGCCTAGTGAGTGTCGTTCATTTTCTGGATAACGCACCATCACTCGAACATCATCCGAATCCCGCTGGATGCGTTGTGCTTCCTCACCATAGAAGGCTTGTCTGACCTGTCGTGCGAGGTCATTCAGGGTAAGCCCCAGAGGTTTTGCGCTTTCACGAATATCGAGTTTCACTTCTTGCTTACCAGCACGAAAAGAATCAGAAAGATCGAGGACGCCAGGGTAACGAGACAATTCTTCGCGAAGGCTTGCAGCGGCGAGGCGCAACTTTTCTACATCTCGTCCTTTAAGTTTGATTAACAGCGGTTGGCCGGCGCTGAAGGAACTAGCGTTAAATTGAAGTTCTACTGCATCGGGAATCGCACCCACCATTTCTCGCCAGCGATCGGCTATTTGTGTTGCGGTCATGCCATTTCGTTCTTCGATTGGCACAAGCTCTAGGACAACCTCAGCGAGATGGCTGCCACCAGCGCCACGACTCGGTGGGCCGTTGCTCCGGGCAGCGTTTGAACCAATCGATGCCAAAATGTTTTTAAAGACACTGTGGTCTCCGTCAAAGCCAAACTCCCCATCGAGCTGACGACCCAGATCTCTTGCCGTCGTTTCGATTTTTTTAGCCCCTGCCTTTGTTACTGCTACATTGATACCCTCTGGCATGGTGAGAGTTGCATAAATTCTGTCACCGTCGACGGCGGGGAAGAATTGAAAAATAACTCGGCCGCTAGCGATGAGAGCAATTGCCAATATGAGCACAGCGGTGCCAACCGCCCAGGTGACCCAGCGCCATTCGAGCGTTTTGATGAGCGTAGGTTGGTAGACGTTTTTTGCAAAGTTGGTAAGGCCATCAGCAAAAACACTTTGAAACTTGATCCAATTTTTGACGAACTTACTTTCAGACAAAAAGTATTTTTCAGTTTTTCGATGAGCCAGATGAGAAGGGAGAATGAGCTGGGATTCGAGAATGCTGAAAACCAGGCAAATCACGACTACCCAACCGATAACGGAAAAGAACGCCCCCATGCGACTGCCCATTAACAGGATGGGTAGAAACGCAGCAACGGTTGTCAGCACGCCGAATATTACTGGCACACTCATTTCCCAGGTGCCGTTGATAGCGGCTTCTCGATGGTTGCGATCGGTCGCCTCGTGACTATAAACCCTCTCGCCCACTACGATGGCGTCGTCAACCACGATCCCCAATACCAATATAAAGGCCAGCACAGTAAGTGAAGAAATATTGATGCCAAACAACGGGAATGCCCAGAGAGCACCAAGCACCGCAATCGGGATACCTGCTGCAACCCACATCGCCACCTTAAAACGCAGGAACAAAGTCAGGATGAGGAGTACCAGCGCAAGACCGGCGTAGGCATTTTTGGTGAGCGCTTCGATGCGCCGGTTCAGTGCCACAGATTCGTCGATCCATACTGTTAGGTCTAAACCTTCTGGGAGAGTAGGCCGAACCCTTTCGATATATTGCTTAACTGCCCGTGCAGACGTAATAGTGTCTTCGTTACCGACACGATAAACCGTAATCACCATGGCGGGATCACTATTAAAAGTTGCGCTCCGAAAACCTTCTTCAAAGCCATCTTTAATGTTAGCGACTTCACCTAGAGTAATGTTGCTGCCATCGGGACGAGTGAGGACAACGATGTCCCGAAACTCATCACCACGATAGGCCTGACCCTTACTCCGTAACAGAATCTCACCGCCCTCGGTCTTAATAGATCCGCCCGGTAAATCCAGGCTTGCAGAACGAATAGCATCAGCCACGGAAGACAACGTCAGGTTGTATTGTCTTAGGGTGTTTTCGCTGACCTCGATTGAAATTTCATAGTCTCGTGCATAGTTCACAGCAACCTGAGAAATGCCATCCAAAGCGGCTATCTCGTCGCGGATTTTGTCGGCATTTTTCTTTAAGGTTGTCTCATCTGTCTGACCCGATAGGGCGACAAGAATCGTTTGTCCGTTAAAGGTCAGTGAAGAGATGATTGGCTTTTCAGTTTCCCTAGGAAAAGTCGAAATGCCATCTACCTTGCTTTTTATTTCGTTAAGAACCTTGCCTTCGTCTGCGCTGGATACTAGTTCCAGGATGACGGTGCAAGCACCTTCATTTGCAAAGGATTGAATCCGGTCGATTCCCTGAACCCCGTCGACTGCCTCCTCGATGCGAACACAGACTGCCTGTTCAACTTCTTCCGGCGCTGCGCCGAGATAGGGTACGGTTACTTGAACAACACCGGGCTCAATACTCGGGAATTCCTCTCGGTGCATCGTCGCGAGGCTGATCGCACCGCCCACCAAAAAGATAAACATCATTAGATTGGCAGCAACCGGGTTGTCGACGAACCATGTAATCGTTCTTTCCATGAATGGCTCCTAGCCCTGGGTCGACACGGGCTTAACGCGCATACCGTCGATGACAGTTTGAATGGGGGATAGGTTGACGGTATCGCCTTGCTTTAAACCGCTACTGATAATGACGTTATCCTTTTCAAAGCGGAGTAGTTCTACATTACGATATCGAAGCCGACTCTCTTCGTCGACGATAAGAACCTGATTTTGATTGCGCAGTGCAGCGCGAGGTAACATCACAACGTTTTTAGCGAAACGCCCCTCTATTGCAGCGTTCACAAAAAGCCCAACAGGTAAACTTGGAGTATCGCTGCCCTTGGCATCTTCGACGCGAACCACGGCGTTAACCATTCGAGTTCTGGTGTCTATTTCGGCTTCTGTTCGAACCAACTTACCAATCCACTCATAATACTGGCCACCATAATGGGTTGAGAGTGTGACATTCGCCTGATGCTCAGCGGGGAGTTCACCTCTGACGCCGAGTGGCAGATCGAGAAATGCTAGTTGGTTGTCGGCAAGGGGGACTCTAACTTCGACAGAATCAGCAGCGTAAATAGACCCAACAGAGGAGCCGCGACTAATAAATTGACCGACATCAACATTCTTGTTTCTCACTAAACCTTGATATGGCGCTCGCAATTCAGTTCGAAGCAGATCGCGCTCAGACTGCTGGAGTGAAACTCGAGCCTCCGTCATTGTGGCTTCCGATACTCGTTTAGCTCGAATGGCACTTTCTAAAGCAGACTGGCTGGTCAAGCCGTCTTTAACCAGCGTTTGCTGTCGTTCCATTTCGAAGCGGCTATGTTCGGCTTCTGCTTCGGTTCGTGCGAGCGCCGCTCGGCTTCGTTCTACACTGGCTTTCAAATCTCGTGCATCTAGGCGAAGTAGCACAGCGTTCGCTTCGAAAAAGCCACCTGCGACTAGATTGGGAGATATCCATTCAACCCGACCGGAAACCTCAGGTATCAACGTGCTTTCAGTTCGGGGTGTGACAGTTCCCTGGGATCTGACCTCCAATCTGATGTCTTCGACATTGATCGTTTGCACCCTAATGGCAGTCGAAACCTGTTCAGGCTCCACCTGTTGAGTAGTCGGGGCCGTGGCCAATAGTGCATAGGCCATAAGCATGGCAACAAATAGAACTGCTGCGGTAAGCAGACCTTTGGCAACGTTATTCATTTGTAAAACTCTCAGAAAGATTAGGCTGTTGAATGGGCAAAGCAAATGCGTTTTGGATTCGATTATTAATCAGATCGAAATGTTCGTTGATGGTGCTAGCCACACAACGGCTATCGCGGGTTGCGAGGCCGTGGGCAAGCGTATTCAAGGTTTCTAGCTGGCGTTCGTAGTCTAGCTTCAGATCGAGTATCGGCCTAGCTTCGAGACGGTTAATGAATTGGGTTTTCAGACCATTCAGAATAAGGCGTAAAACCAGATTGTCGTTGACCTGAGCGAACAGCGTCGCCAATTCACGCCAACCCTGATGTTGCAGTTCAGAGTCTTCGACGTGATTGGAGAGATTGAGCACAATACTCTGCATCTGTTCTAGCTCTGAATCGGTGGCTCGCACCATGGCAGTTCTGGCCGACATCGAGACGAGAGCGCCCAACACTTCAAATAGATGGCCGACAAGGGCCGGGTCTGGGGTTTCCCGAAGGTCTACTAGGGGCCCAAGTACTGATAAGCTGGCATCTTCGATAGGGATAACTCGTACGCCTCCCGGTGTAATAGATGCGATACCGAGTTGCTCTAGCTTCTTTAAGGCTTCTCGAATGCCACCGCGACTCGTTTCGAATCGCGCCGCGAGATCTCGTTCCGAGGGCATGCGCTCGCCAGGTCGATACTGGCCCGTGAGGATTTCATCGCGCAGAATGTCAGTAATGTCCTCAACTTTAGATCGAGCTGGATTTTCTGGTGCGTTCATATCGTTGGAATCGGCGTTGGGTCTGCTTTGGCTAAAGGGCGGGTTAATTTGGTAAGACCGGATCGGTCAGACCAAATTGGTAAGACCAGAATTATAATGAAGAGATTCGACAACACAAGCTTATTTTGAATGGATAGGACAGATCAGTGGCAAAAAATCAGATTGCGTCAGTCATCGAAGCGGGTTTTAACGCGTATCGTGATGAGTTTGCTGCTATTACCAGGGCAGCTCGGAGCCGGTTTCAAAGCAGAGCCTGGAGTGAGGTTCAGCAGGCCTCACTAGACAGGATCAAATTATATCGTTCCAGCTCCGATACCATGGCTGAACAGGTGGAGGCGCTCCTCGCCCAGCAAGAACTGGACCTAGAAGATTGGCATGAAGCTCGTGTTCAGTTCGTGGATCTTGTGGCACATCGACCTGATGCGGAGCTTGCAGGCACTGTGTTCAACACGATTTTTAGACGCACACACGTCCATGAAGGTATTGATGAACGCTTTGCCTTTGTGAATCATGCGATACCTTCACCTCTGGCATCGGTTCCGGTTCGGCAATACCAATCGGACGAAGGTTTGGTGCCGATATTACGGCGGGTTTTCGCCGACATCGACCTCGGTGCGGATTTCGAGGATCAGGATCGAGATATCATTCTGATTGCCGAAACCATGAAAAGCCTGATTCCATTGTTACGTAGCGACACAGATCACCTAATCCAAATAGAGGTGCTCGAGTCGGTGTTTTATCGAAACAAGGGAGTATATTTGGTGGGTCGCATGACCATCGAGGATCACATTTTTCCATTGGCAGTGCCGATACTGAATAGCCGTGGTGGCCTCTACGTGGATACGATTATTTGGAACGAGAATGATCTGAGTACCATCTTCAGTTTTACGCGATCCTATTTTTTCGTCGATATAGAATCTCCAAAGGCGATGGTCAGCTATCTGAATGATCTATTGCCACGAAAAAAGGCCTGGGAGCTGTTCACAAGTCTTGGCTACTACAAACACGGGAAAACCGAATTCTATTCGAATTTTCTTGCTCACATAGAAGGATCAGATGATCAGTTTGTGATTGCCGAAGGGATCAAGGGAATGGTGATGACGGTTTTTACATTACCTTCATACCAGACTGTCTTTAAGATTATCAAAGATAAGTTTTCACCGACAAAGTCCGTGACACGACAGGGGGTACTCGATGCTTATTACCTGGTGAAAACTCACGATAGGGTTGGACGGATGGCGGATACCCAGGAGTTTTCAGATCTGTTTCTGCCGAGAGATCGATTTGATCCATTGTTGATTGAAGAACTGCAAAAAGTCGCCTCGTCTTCGATTAAACTGACACAAGAGCACGTGATCGTGCGCCATGTTTATAGTGAGCGACTGATGACGCCCCTCAATTTGTATGTTCAAAATAAAACCGAATTTGAGCTGCGGTTAGTGCTTGAAGACTATGGCAATGCCATCAAACAGCTGGCTGCTGCCAATATATTTCCCGGTGATATGCTGCTCAAGAACTTCGGTGTCACTCGACATGGCAGAGTTGTTTTCTATGATTACGATGAGATCTGTTACCTGGGGGAGGTAAACTTTAGAGATATCCCAAAATCACAACATCCAGAAGACGGCATGTCTTCAGAGCCATGGTACAGCGTGGGTGCAGCAGATGTGTTCCCTGAAGAGTTCAAGACATTTCTGTTTAGTTCTCCTGCATTGATCGACTTATTTTCGGAATACCACGGTGAAATTTTTACGGCCGAGTATTGGCGGACATTGCAGGATAATGTGCGGCATAATCGTGTTATCGACGTTTTCCCTTATCGGCAAAATCGACGCTTTGGCCAACGGGGTAATCTCTAACAACCATCAACTCTGGAATGAGCTATGTACGAATATAATACGATCACTACACAACTCAATGATGGCGTTCTAACCGCGACGATCAGTAATCCCCCGGTTAATGTCATGACGGCTGAGCTCTATCAGGACCTCGTAGCGTTTACCCTAGAGGTAGAGCAGGACGAATCCGTGAAGGTGCTTGTGCTGGAAAGTGCTGATCCGGATTTCTTTATTGCTCACTTCGATGTCAGCTTGATCTTAACGTTTCCGACAGACAAGCCCGCCAGACGATCCGATGTTTTGTCAGACTTTCATCTGATGTGCGAGCGCCTCAAAAACATGCCGAAGGCCACCATCGCAAAAATTGCTGGACGGGTCGGCGGCGGCGGCAATGAGTTGTGTTCATCATGCGATATGCGGTTTGGTATTGCTGGGAAAACAATAATTAATCAAATGGAAGTGCCCCTCGGTATTTTACCTGGAGGCTCAGGCACTCAGAATCTTCCGCGACTAATGGGTCGCGGTCGAGCAATGGAAGTCATTTTGGGTGGCGATGATCTAGATGCAGAAACGGCAGAAAAGTGGGGATACCTAAACAGAGTGTTTGCAGACCAGCAGGGATTGGATGGCTTCGTCTCGTCATTAGCTGCACGGATCGCCCTTTGGCCTGCTGAAGCCATTACTCTGGCGAAAGCTTCTGTCCTAAATGGTGAAATGCCGATTGAGGATGGGCTACTAGAAGAAGCTTATCTGTTTCAACAAACCCTTCGAACCGAGGCAGCGAAAATCCACATGGCGAAGGCAATGGAGATGGGTGCCCAGACTCGGGAAGGGGAGTTGCGCATCAATGAATTAATGGTCGAGGTTGCGCTTGCAGTCAAGAAGACAGTAGTCAAAAATTCGGACGACTAGTCCTCGGACTTCTGCTTGTCCACGGCTCGCATGAAGTCCATTTTTCTTAGATCTCCATCAGGTGCGGGAATCTCGACCAGCCTTTCTGGTACGTCATCGTATTCCAACTGTAATGCGCGGCACATTGTCGCGTGCATTTCATAGGTACAGGTGATGTAGGTTAACTCCAATATTTCCTCATCGCTTAAGTTCGCCTTTAACACCTCGAAAGTGCCATCTGACACGCGACCTCCTGAAAGCACAAGGTCATCGGTGTAGGCGAGTACAGCCCGCTCAAGCAGTGAAAAGAGATCAGTGCTTTGCCAATGGGGAATGGCTTCAATCTGCGCTTCGCTGAAACCTACTGCTCGCATGCTCTTACAATGTTGCGAGAAGACAAACTGACTACCGCGACTAAAGCCCGCCCGGGTTTGACCGAGTTCCCGCAGCTTTGCATTGATTTTTCGGTTTTTACCGCGATAAAACTGAAACCCTTCAACAGCGTGTTTAAAACAATCAGGCACAAGAGCGAAAACACTCCACCAGTTACCAGGGGTCCCCGTCGCAGTACCTGGGTCGGTAACCGGGTCTCGATCGCCAAATAGGGCATCGTAGACTGGTAAAACACTAGGATCGGCGTCCTTTCTGCTGACTTCGCGGAGTCTCGGCATGTCTCTTCCTGATTCGGTAAAAAGACCAATGTACATTGGCCATTCAACGAATGGTAGACTCGATGGCTGCGAATAATTGGAAGGCAGAGATGAAGACCTTACGCCAACAACTCGAAGGTGAGGAGCTGCTGATTGTACCTGGCGTTTTTGACGGGTTATCTGCACGCATAGCAGCCAATCAAAATTTCCCAGCGCTCTATATGTCAGGCTTTGCAGTTGCTGCGAGCTTGTTAGGAGAGCCGGATATTGGCCTTGTTACTGCCAGCGAGATGACGGCTCGAGCAGGGCAAATAGTCGAAGCCGCTGATAATAAACCGGTGATTGCCGACGGCGATAATGGCTATGGTGGCGTGTTTAATGTCGAGCGATTAGTTAGGCACTATGAACAGGTCGGAGTGTCATGTATCCAACTAGAGGATCAAGTGAACCCGAAGCGCTGCGGCCACATGGAAAACAAAGAGGTGGTGAGTATGATCGATGCAACAGCAAAAATTTCTGCGGCGGTTGCAGCGCGATCAACGGATAACTTTTTGATCATGGCGCGGACTGATGCCCGGGCGACACACGGTCTAGATGAGGCTCTTCGACGAGCTGAGGCTTTCTTGATGGCGGGCGCTGACATCCTATTTGTGGAAGCCCCGCGAACAGTGGCGGAGATGCAGATCGTTAAGGACACATTTCCAGACACACCGCTTGTGGCCAATATGGTTGAAGACGGGAAAACGCCAGCGTTGTCTGGCGAACAACTGCAGGACATGGGTTACGCCATACTACTCAGACCGGTTTCCGCATTGTTAGCGGTGTCTCAGGTTTTGAGCCAAGCCTACTCATCGTTGTCTAGTCAAGGTGATCTGGGCAGTATGGATCGGTTTAGTTTTTCAGAGATCAATGAACTGTTACGGCTACCTGAATATTTGGAGCGCGACTGATGACTTTGCTTGAGTACGCACAGCTTTGCACAACCACTTTGCCCCAGCGATCGGACGAAATTGAACAGGCACGACGGTTGCCGGCCGATATCGCCGATGATATGCGAACGGCCGGTGTATTTCGAATGCTGGTACCCAAAGTCTACGGCGGCCTTGAGGTTCATCCAAAAATGTTTATCGAAGCGCTTAAACTTATTGCGACGGGCGATGGATCAGCGGGCTGGAATGCCATGATTGGATCTACTACTGGAATTTTAAGTGCGTCATTGCCAAAGGATGTTGCCGAGGAAATTTATGCGCAGCATCCGAATGTATTAACCGTTGGAGTCACGGCTCCACTGGGTAAGGCGATGCTTCAAGACGATCAATATGTCGTCTCGGGACGTTGGCCATTTGGTTCAGGAAGTAACAATGCAGACTGGATATGCGGCGGATGTTTCGTCTTTGAGAATGGCGAGCAGGTCATGGGTAGACATGGTCCTGAAGTGCGCCTAATGATGTTTAAAGCGGATCAAGTAAAGATAGAAGACACCTGGAATGTCGCAGGCCTAAAGGGTACGGGTAGTCATCATTACTCGGTTGATAATGTTGCGGTTCCCCGGGATAGATCAGTGTTGTTAGGTAATCGAGCCATGATTAAAACGCCGCTGTATCAATTTCCGATGCTGGGGTTGTTGGCCCTGGGTGTTGCAAGCGTCAGCCTTGGTATTGGTTATGCGGCACTAGAGTCTTTCAAAGATCTTGCCGGCGTAAAGAAGCCCACCGGCTCTAATCGAAAGCTAATCGACAGGCAGATGGTACAGAGTGACGTCGCCAAGTCAGTCGCTGATTTAGCCTCCGCTGAAGCCTATATGGAAAAAGTTATTGATGATTGCTGGAAATCAGCGGAACAGGGTGAGCGGCTGAGTCTGGAACAAAAGTCCTCGTTACGCCTGGCCGCAGTGAATGCAACGCACAAATCGGTCGCTGCGGTTGACCGCCTCTATCAGCTAGGCGGCGGCAGCTCGATCTACATGGATAATCCGCTGCAACGTTGTTTCAGAGACATTCATGTCACCACTCAGCATATTATGGTGGCGCAACCCATTTATGAACTGACGGGCAAGGTTCTGTTGGGTCTAGACCCGAAACAACCCATCTAATCGGAGCCAGAAATGCTAGATGTTTACGAAGCAATGAGTACTTTGCGTGCAGTACGAAGACTTAAGCCCGATGCGATTCCCTTGGATGTCATGCAGCGGGTATTGCAAGCCGCTGCCTGGGCGCCAACTGGAGGCAATGTTCAACCATTTAGAATTATTTCGGTAGAGGCGCCTTCAAACAAAGCTCAAATTGGCGCCTGGTATCAGCAAGAGTGGACGAAATACACAGAAGGCATTCGCGGTGCGGAGAAAGGCAGCGCAACAGAAAAAATGCTGCGAGCAGGCGACTATCTCGCGAATCACATGGCGGAAGTCGCAGCCTTGCTTATCTTTTGCTTTAACGCTGACAAGATGGCCATTACCGATGCAAATCTAGACCGCCCATCAGTCGTCGGCGGTGGCTCTGTTTATACAGCGGTACAAAACGTCATGCTGGCCTGTCGAACCGAAGGCCTCGGTTGCGTACTCACAACGCTGCTGTGTTTCAAAGAAAGAGAAATAAAGGATTTATTAGAGATTCCTGATCCCTGGGGAACCTGCGCCCATATTCCGATTGGTTATCCAGTTCTAAAGGGCCACGGACCAATTACTCGGCGGCCTATCGACAAGCTTGTGTACCGTGATACCTGGGGTTCAGCTTTTGATTAGTTAACCGAGTTTAAAATCAATTCACAATATTGGAGAACACTACGATGGCAAAACCATTCCCGAATCATCCAAACTTAATCGGCGGCTATGCTCCCATTCAAATGGAGTGTGATGCACCAGATCTGATCGTTGAAGGTGAAATTCCCAAGGACTTGTTTGGTACCTTCTACCGTAATGGTCCCAACCCACAGTTTGCGCCGAGGGGAGAGCATCACTGGTTTGGCGGTGACGGAATGATCCATGCGTTTCACATCGAAAACGGAAAAGCGTCCTACCGTAACCGTTGGATTCGAACTAAAAAGTGGGGCCTGGAGCATGAGGCGGGTGAGAGTTTGTTCAGCGCCTTTAATCCGATGGATGTCGATCCATCGGTGGTTGGCGTGGAAACTGACGGAGTTGCGAACACTAATATTATTTGGCATGGCGATAAGTTGCTGGCGCTAGAGGAAGCCCACGCCCCTATTGAGCTCGACCCAGTAACCCTTGAAGCGAAAGGTCCATGGACATTCGATGATGCCCTAACAGGTCCAATGACAGCGCACCCCAAGCTCGACCCAGAGACCGGCGAGATGATTTTCTTTGGCTACAGCGTCGATGGCATGTTGTCTAACAAGATGTCAGTCCATACTGTGGATAAAAACGGCAAGCTGACTTCTTCGCAATCTTTTGACGCTCCTTATGCATCCATGGTGCATGATTTTATGGTCACCAGAGATTTCATCCTATTTCCTATCATGCCCTTAACGGGTTCCATCGAGCGAGCCATGCAGGGATTACCCCCATTTGCCTGGGAACCTGAGAAAGGTAATCAGATTGGCGTTATGCCGAGACGCGGCAAGGTTGAGGATATTCGCTGGTTTCAGAACGACGCCAGTTTCGTATTTCACCCAATGAACGCCTTCAATGAGGGTGACGTGATTACCTGTGATGTGGCGGAGTATGAACAAGCTCCGTTGTTCCCTAATCCCGATGGTTCAGCGGGTGACCCCAGCAAAATGTGGGCAAAACTCAATCGATGGACCTTTGATCTGGCCAGCAACACGGACGACTATCAGGTCGAGCAGTTGGACGATGCCGCTTCTGAGTTTGGCCGATTAGATGAGCGTCATGCCTGCCAAAATTATCGTTATGGCTACATGTTACGTCAGGAAGCTGGAGACGGTAGTGTCGACTTCAGCAATATAGCTAAGTTCGATCACCAAACTGGGACGACGGATACCTATAAGATGGAGGACAAGATGGCATCCGGAGAGGCAATATTTGTTCCGAAATCTTCAGACGCAGCAGAGGGTGTGGGGTATTTATTGTCGAATGTTTACGACAAGAGCAACGATAAATCACATCTGTTGATTCTTGATGCAGAGAGTCCGTCGGCGGGTCCCCTAGCGAGGGCATTCCTTGATCATCGAGTACCTTTTGGTTTTCATGGTAACTGGCGCCCCGGGCAGGAATCAGCCTAGTCCCTATCCTGATTGTTCAGCCTATGGCGGTGAATTGCTCATGGTGATTTGCCGCTTGCTCTGGAATAATCCGCAGCTAATACAACAGTAAAAATTCAATGAATCCACTGTCCCCCTTCTATCGGTTATATGAACGAATTCTCGGGCGTCAGATTAAAGGCGGACCCACTCCGCACCACATCGGTCTGATCGTCGATGGGAACAGACGTTTCGCACGTTTTCGAGGTCTGGCATCTAACGAGGGTCATACGGCCGGTTCGGAAAACCTTGAATCATTCCTGGCCTGGTGTCGCGATCTCGATGTGAAAATTGTTACGCTTTATGCTTTTTCAGTTGAAAACCATAAGCGCACCGATGATGAAGTGGATTATTTAATGCGCTTGATTCTAACTAAATTGAAGGATTATCAATTCGATCCAGTGATTAAAGAACAACGTGTAAAGATCAAAGTTCTGGGTCGAAAAGAAGATTTATCCGCAGAAATGAACGAAGAAATTGAAAAGATCGAATCGATGACTAAGGATCATGAACGGTTTCAGCTGAACATCGCGATCAGTTACGGCGGGCGAGCGGAAATTATTGATGCAGTCAAGAAGGTCGCGCTCGAAGTAAAGGCTGGTGAACTCAGTGTCGACGATCTCACCGAAAAATTGTTCTCCACCTACCTTTATACGGCGGGCATTCCTGATCCGGATTTTATTATTCGCACCTCCGGCGAGGAAAGATTGTCAGGCTTTCTGTCCTGGCAAAGTGCTTATTCAGAGCTCTATTTCACTGAGGTCTTCTGGCCGGCATTTAGGAAAATCGATTTTTGGAGAGCGATTCGCGTTTATCAACAAAGAGAAAGGCGTTTTGGTAAGTGAGGAAACTTAAAAAACCCAAACCCGCATCCATAAGAGTATGAGTACGGTGCCGCAACCAAACGGGCTTAAGTATCGTGATATTCGACATAGACCACTTCAAGCAGGTCAAGGGCACCTATGGTCATCCGGCCGGAGATCTCATCCTTCAAGACCCATGAGTTTGACTATGATGGTCAACTGCTCTAGGTGAGAGCAAGTCTTGGCGTTAGCTATTGGGACGGAGGGGGCAAAATTACCTGCCCGGACCAGCTAGTTGAGGAGGTCGATAAATATCTCTATCAAGCCAAAAATAGTGGCCGAAATCGAGTTTGCTATGAGACCGCCGACTAGCCAGAGCTCTTCTCTCATCAGTGCGCTCTAAATCGCACCTACGATCAAAGAAGCATTTACTCCGCCGAACCCAAGCCCGTTGCACATAGCGTGTTGAAGTTCGATTTTTCTCGCCACATTGGGTACAAAATCGAGTCCTACGAGTTCAGGGTCAACGTTGTCGTGATTGAGTGTCGGCGGCAGTACGCCGGTTCGTATGGATTGAACGGTAAAGATACTTTCGATTCCTCCAGCAGCGCCGAGCAGGTGGCCAGTGGCAGATTTGGTGGAAGACACGGGAATTGATGGCAGGTTTTCACCAAAGACATTCCTAAATCCAGCGACTTCGACAATATCGCCGACCGGTGTACTGGTGCCATGGGCGTTAATGTAGTGAATGTCGGCGGGTCTAAAGCCTGCTGAACTCAGGGCTCGATTCATTGCTGCAGCAGCACCGGCGCCGTCGGGCGGGCCCGAAGTGATATGGTGGGCGTCTGCGCTGGTACCATAGCCTTCCAGAATAGCGAGGGGCTTGGCTCCCCTCGACTCGGCATGAGCCAGAGTTTCAATGACCAGAAGACCCGCACCTTCGCCCATAACAAAGCCGTCTCTGTCCTTATCAAAGGGTCTTGATGCCTGTTTGGGACTGTCGTTTCGAGTAGACATGGCTTTCATCGCGTTAAAACCACCAATACTTAATGGATCTATGCAGGCTTCGGCGCCTCCGACGAGAGCGACATCAGCCTCTCCACTTCTGATCAGTCTCATGCCATCCCCCACGGCCTGCACGCCAGCGGCACAGGCGGTAACAGGGCATCCAAGGGGCCCTTTAAAGCCAAATCGAATAGAGACATTTCCAGCAGCCAAATTAGCCAAAAATGAGGGAACGATAAAGGGTGATAGTCGCTTGTAACCTCGAGTACCGAGAGTGTGTTGCGCAGCGGTAATGGTCGGAAAGCCGCCAATACCGGTCGCAATGATCGTTGCGGTGGCTTGTTGGTCCGCATCGGTTTCGGGCCGCCAGCCAGCCTGTTGCAGGGCTTCTTCTGCAGCGGCAATCGCGTAAAGGGTGAAGAGATCTACCTTGCGCTGTTCTTTGCGGTCTAAGAATGTGCCAGCATCCAGACCATCGGCATCATCACTGTGTTGCGGGACTGTGCCAGCAAATTGGACCGGCATATCAACATCGCCAAATCTCTCCAAAGTACGAATGCCAGACTCACCCGCAGTAAGGCGTTTCCACACCGCGCCCACACCACACCCAAGGGGACTGACAATTCCCATTCCGGTCACTACAATAGGCGAATTCATGGTCGTTCCTGTCTTGTGTAGTCTGTCACCATAGAATGATTCTTTATATGATCAAGATAATATTTCACAACGGAGCATCATGCCGTACCCGAAAGATCGAAAACTAAACTCCCGTCAGCGGATTCTTAGTTCTGCGACGGAGCTTTTTTGCCAGTATGGCTTCGACAAGGTGTCCATCGGACAGATCATGTCTTTGGCGCGGATGACCCACGGCGCCTTTTACGGCCACTTTGAATCCAAGGAAGCGTTATTCAAAGCATCTCTATCTGAAACTTTCAAGAGAACCCGGGCTCATCGGCTAGCAAAAGCACCTTTCTCCATTCGGCACCTGATTCAGTTGGTAAACCACCACTTGAGTTTGCGAAATTTGAGTGAACAGCAGCCTGGTCCTGAAATGATTCTATTTAATGAGATTGGTGCCGAACGTAAAGAAATTCGACAGCTCTACGAGCAGTCCTACTTGAGTTTATTGAAGTTATTGGAAACTCGAATGACCGCTCTGGTCAAGCTGAATAAGATTCGATTGGAGGGTAACATCGCGGATCGTGCGCGCTCGATCCTGGCCTCACTGGTTGGCGCGGTGGCAATCGCTCGCAGTATTGACAACGAAACAGAGCAGAAACGTATTCTGCTCGTTGCTCAAGAACAGATTTTGCATCTGATCGGGGCGAGCGCCGAGCTTGCGCCTATTGATGTGAGTTTATTTGCCTCTTCTGATCCCGCTAGCTCATAGCCTTATTATCGTTAAAAAATGTGTCGCTAAAGGGTTTAGCGAGGTGCTAGCTCAAAGATCCAAGTGTCGTTAGATTTAACCTGATCGACGGTGCCCTCGCTGGGATATTTTGAGTTAAGACCCGCGACTACACCGGGAATGATAGGATCTTCGGGCGAAATTCTATTGAGCCTGAGCTCATAAATCTTGTCGCCAATTCGAAGCCGTGCACGGCCATCTTTCTCAGCGTGAAGGGGCCAGCGTTTCCAAATTTTACCGAAAGCTGTGTTCATATAGCCGCTGGGGATAAAGAGACGATCATCAACGACCGTGAGCCACGTGGTTCGGGATCTCGCTGGCACCAGTGTTTGGACTTCAAAAGTTGCCAATTCAGAAATTTCATTCCAGTTCGGTGCTGATTCGTTGACAAGCTCACCAGAAGAAAAAGCGCCTCCGGAAAATACTTCAATTGGCCCATCATGAAAGCGCATGTAGAACAGGAAAGAACCGATCGCAATTACGATCACGGCGATCACCATAAGTAGCCATTTTATAAAGTTCATCGTCTATCCCCATCCCTGTGCAGGGAACATATCCGTCCTTGGGCGGCTTTGCAAATTTGCTGACTGTACAGATTCGCTGCATGTTAATACGGGGTCAGGTGATGCATAAGTCGTCAGAATGAGTCTTGATAGTGGGCTAGTCCTGGTTGCCCTCGATCCGATAAAGGGCTAGACCGCGGTCGATCATTGAAATGGACGTGGTGACCACCATGATCCAAGAAAACCAGTGTATGTGGTCTATACTCAAGAGTTCGAGTTGAACAACGGGCTGTAGAATCGGGAAGCCCGCAACAACAAAATACAAAATGCCATTGTAGCGCCCGAGCTTGCTGGCTCGTAACGGCTGTCCCTGCAGAGCTTTTGAGTCCCAGCTGTACTGACTAAAAGCGCACACTACGAGAAGAGGCAGTAAGGGGGTTACGTAGCCAAGGTATGCCTCGGCAGCCAACATACTGGAGACCAGTAGAGCATCGCTGCCGTGATCGAGAAACCCACCAAGAGGTGAGGTTTGGTGCCAACGTCTAGCTATTTGGCCATCGGCAAGGTCAGTCACTATTGCAATCACTAGAATCCACGCCGTGGCTTGCCAATTCTCTGTCACAATCAGATAGAGGGCAAGCGGGGCCAGAAAGGCCCGGCTCACACTTAAGAGATTAGGTAGGTTGAATTTGTTCATAGCTTTGCTTTTGCATCATAATGCCGAATCGAAATTGAATCCAAGGTCATCATTGTACCTTCAAGCAGGATTAGAGAAATGAGCGATCGATATGCCATTACAGGTGCCAATGGCAATCTTGGGGTTCGCGCCATCGCGACCCTTGGTGTTAGTCGGGTCAGAGCGCTGGTTCGATCCCCACGCGCAAAAGAAACCCTGTTGGAAAAGTTTCCCACATTAGAGGTTTTTGTTGTCGATTATACCGATGCGGATAGTTTGCGTATTGCTCTAGATGGATGCGATGTTGTAGTGCACCTAGTAGGGATCATTAAAGAAACACAATTTTCTCGCTATAACGATGCCCACGAACGAAGTTGTGAAGCGCTCAAACAAGCGTTGCCTGTGAGCATTAGGCATATTGTTTATCTCAGCATCGTTGGCAGCGCAGCGGATTCAGGCAACAGCTGTCTTGCCTCGAAAGGGCGGGCTGAAGATATTTTGCTTAATTCGGGCGTTGCGGTCAGCATCCTTCAGGTTCCTATGGTGCTCGGCGAAGGTGACTTTGCTTCATCAGCCCTTAAAAAGAATTCAAAAAAGCGATTTGCGCTGGCGTTCCGAGCCGAAAGTCTTGAACAACCGATCTATGCCGCTGATGTGATCGATGCCATCTGTGCTGCTGCGAACGCAGAAGGCGGAGGCAGGTTTCAGTTAGCTGGGCCCGAGTCTCTGAGTCGTCGATCATTGATTCAGCGTGCCGCACATCTGCAAGGTCGAGCTGTCATCGTACTCTCGTTGCCAATTTCGCTCGGGATGACGATGGCCTGGGTATTTGAATTTTTACCGAATCCACCGGTGACCAGAGCCATGTTGGGAGTACTTGATCACGATGATCAAATCGACAGTCAGGAGTCTTTAGAAAAGCTTGGATTAACTTTGACGCCTTTAAACAAAACTCTGTCGAAGATTTTACAACTCTTAAACTAGCGGGGAAAACCATGGACACATCTGCAGAACGCGCCGGATTCAATCAGCAAAGACTCGAGTGGATTACTAACCATATCGAACGAAACTATATCGAAACCGGAAAAATTCCAGGCTGTCAGGTGATGGTGAGTCGCCATGGAGTGCCGGCGTACTTCCGCTCATTCGGCCAAATGGATATCGCCCGAGAGCGTCCGATGCAGGACGATGCGATTTTCCGTATCTATTCCATGAGTAAACCTATTACGTCGATTGCGTTGATGCAATTGTACGAAAAGGGCTATTTTCAGCTCAATGATCCGGTTTACCGGGCTGTACCAAGTTGGCGAGACCAGCAGGTGTGGATCGAGGGGGAAGGCGCCGACATGAAAACCAAAGCGCCCGAAAAACCGGTCACCTTTCGGCATATGCTCAATCATAGCAGCGGTTTGACCTACGGTGCATCAGGCCACCCGGTAGATAAAGCCTATCGAGAAAAAGGCGTTCGACGGGATCAAGGAGAAACCCTTTCTAGCTTTATGGATAAACTAGCGGGTGTTCCGCTTCGATACGAGCCTGGTGAAGCGTGGATGTATTCCTATTCCACTGACGTCTGCGGAGGTTTAATTGAAGCGATATCAGGTCAGCCACTAGACGAGTATCTTCAAGAACATATCTTTGGTCCTCTGGAGATGGTGGACACGGCTTTCTTCGCAAAAGACCCTTCACGACTTGCTGCGAACTACAGTCGAAATAAAGACAAGTCGTTGCGACTGATTGACGACCCAGAAACCAGCGCCTATTTGCAGGACCCGGACTTTAAGTCGGGTGGCGGTGGCTTAACTTCTACCACAGCGGACTACTACAAATTTTGCGAAATGCTTCGACGCGGCGGCGAACTTAATGGCAATCGTATTATTGGTTCCAGGACTCTTGGGATGATGCGTATGAACCATCTCAAGGATGGTCAAGATCTAACTCAACTGGCCATTGGAACTTTTTCTGAAACGGCAAACGAGGGCATCGGTTTTGGTCTTGGCTTTGCAACATCACTGGATCAGGTCTCCGCCGGAGGGCTTGGGCCTCAGGATTACTATTGGGGTGGTGCTGCCTCAACCATATTTTGGGTTGATCCAATCGAAGACTTGAATGTGATATTTATGACTCAGTTTATGCCTTCTGGTACTTTTAACTTCCGAGGACAGTTAAAAAATATCATATACGGTGCTATTGAGGATTAGTCTTTGTAGGCAATTGCGGCGAGGATTCTGCGCTCTCCTGTGTAAGGCTGGCGTGCGTGCAGCACGGTGTGATTGTTGATCATGAGGACGTCGCCCGGTTGCCAGCGGAAATTAACCGCCATTTGCGCCATTTTATTTGTCAGGGTTTCAATCACCTCGGCATCCATCAATTTGCCGCTGCCGGTTGTCACGGCTTTTTTACCCTCGTTGCGACTATCGTCCCAGCCGTTGTAAACCGCAACGATCGAGTTAAAAAACACCCGCTGTTCGACTTCACTATCAAACCGTATTGCGGGGAGTGTATTGGTTTTGGTGCGCAGGTTGTCGTCAGCCAACCATTCCCAGGTCATTCCGACTTCTTTCATCGCGAACTCGGCGGCCTCTCGTGATTCAGTATTAAATGTCTCTCGCCAGGATCGACCGATCGGTGAGGTGGTGTCAGTTTGTGGGGGCATTACCCGGGTGTAACAAACACCTTCAGATTCGACAGCTTGCGCAAAATCCGGATTAAGCGCGAAGAATGTTTCACAAACCTCCCCGGAATGAAGTAGCGATGTTGAACCTCCGGATTCGGAAGCAGTCTCGCAATAAAAGAAGATATAGCCGGGTGGTACTGGCACCTGGGCCATCTCATGGTGAAAGGGGATGGACTCACTGGCGGGTGCTTCGTTTGCTGTCACAATGCGAGACTCAGTGACCTTGTTTCTTGGTGCTGCTCCTCCGATATAAGGCATGTTTCGATATTGAGTTTGATCCAGTAAGGCCTCGAATGCCTCGGCAGAGGCCACAGGGAAACCCCGTAACAAGACAGCACCCTGATCGATCAGTCTCTCGTGAAGCTCTTCGCGATGGGTTCGCACCCATTGATGCAACTCGGAGTCTGAGAATTGAGATTCCTCGCTGCTTGCAGCGACAACCAAGGGAAAAGCCTTGTTATAGATTGTTCGCTGCTCAGGGATTTCTATTGTATTAAGACTCATGTCGCAATCCTGAAGTCCAAGCCCTCGTCGAGAATTTCAACGACGCGCCTATTGGTAGCTGAAGCCTGAGCGGCCAAACCGAGAACGACAGCCTTGAGACCATCCTCAACTGTCACATCAACCGGCCCATCTGCGCATACGGCATGTTTGAAGCCAACATGCTCGTAGTAGGTCGAGCCATGATGAGCACCAGCTTTCAGTAGCGCTTCCTCAACTAACACGGTCTCGGCACTGGGTCCGCGGGGTTTTCGGGGACTCAATATTACCTGTGGCTCCGGTTGCGGGCGATCTTTAGGCCAGTTGAAGGCCGGACCGGGAATTAGGCACTCTAATTTCGCATCACGACCAATCGCGCAAATTTCTTCCTGGTACATCGACCCTTCAGCAAACATGTTGAGGTCTAGTAACGCTCTTTTGTTGCTCGCAAACTCCATGGTGACGAAGGCATTGTCGATAATATCCGGAGTTTCTCCGTCGTATTGTTCATGTAAATGATTGTGGTTTTGTCCTGCTGAGGCATAGATGGAATTCACTTCCTCTTTCATGATGAGGCGATATAGATCAAAAAAGTGACAGCACTTCTCCACCAGAGTGCCTCCAGAGTTTCGATTAAATCGGTTCCAGTTATCTACCTTTTTTAGAAAGGGGAAACGGTGCTCTCGAATACTTAATGATTGCAGTTCGCCAATCTTATCTAGTTGTTTGATGAACTGAACAAGAGGCGGCATATAGCGATACTCCATCGCTACCCATACGGGAGCAGAATGTTTTTCGGCGGCGACAAGGATTCGCTGCACATCTGACTTTTCTGTAACGAGAGGCTTCTCAATAAGAATCGGTAAGCTGGTCAACTCGAAGAGCTTGAGCAGTTGTGCCGCATGTTGGTAATTTGGTGTTGCTATGACAAGAGCATCGACATCTTTAATCTTAAGCAGATCGGCGAGGCAAGACACGATCTCAGCATCAGGTAGCAGCTTGCGGCAGCGTCTTTGCATGTCACTGTTGGGTTCAGCCACAGCTATGACCTCAGTGTCTGGAATCAATGCCAGGTTGAGGATATGTTCCTGGCCCATCATACCGCCGCCTAGTAGCCCATAACGCAACACCGTTAAGGCAGCAACAGACCACCATCGACGTCTAATGTGGAACCCGTCATATAGTGGTTGGTTAGTGTAAGCAGGATTGCGCTTGCGACTTCTTCGGACTGACCCACTCGCTGAAGTAAAACGCCCTTACCCATCTGAGCGAGGACATCGGCTTTCTTGTCACCAAATTGATCCTGCATACCTGATTCAATGAGACCTGGTGCAACGACATTCACTCTAAGGGGAGCAAGTTCCAGTGCCAATGCTCGACAGAGCCCCTCAACGGCATTGCCGACACAGGAAACTGAAGACATACCTACATTACATTTTCGAGCAGGGGTTCCACTGACAAGTGTGATAGAACCAGAACCGGTGAGATGTGTCGCCCCAGCTCTGACGACATTGCAGTAACCCCAAAATTTGTTGAAGGCTTCTCGAAACTGATCGTCGGTCTGCTCAAGGAAAGGTTTCATTGTTCGGTCAGCGCCGGTTGCGGCTGCAACAATATGGTCGACGTCACCGACGTTGTTGAAGAGCTTAGCAAGCCCCTCCCTGTCATGGGTATCACAACTTGAGAAATGAATGTCAGGATGCTGACTTTGGCAATCGGCAACCTTGTCAGCGGAACGGCTGACGGCCCAAACGTTTGCTCCGGCTGCTTTGGCCTGGATGGCTGTGGCAAGGCCAATTCCTGACGTGCCACCCACAACTACGACATTGTTATTTTCTAAATTCCCCACTCGACCCACTCCATTTTAGTGCAATTTTATATTGCGCAGTCTACCTTGCTGCCGGATCAGGGGGAACATTTTCGCGGGCATCAATCTGCCGTCGAATTTCCGCATGCTCCTTTTCATTTAGCGAAAACCTAATAAACAGAATTGCACCGATGATATAGCAGCTCGCTGGCATCAGTGAAAACAGCGCTCGCATGGCGAATTGAGTTTCTTCCGATTGCGCGACATTTGGCTCAAAACCAGAAAGTTGTAAGGTGAAGCCGGTAATCAGCGCTGTAATGGACGCAGCGCCTTTTCGAATCAGATTCCACACTGCAAGGTAGGTGCCTTCTTTGCGCTCCCCGGTCAGATACTCGTCGTAGTCAATAATATCGGCCTTAATCGAGGGTGCTACAACAGCGCCAATACCACCCGTTACACCAAGTAAGAACGAAAGTAACCAAATGAGCATGGGTTCGTGCAGCGCAAAAAAGTAACCAATAAAGACGGCAGCCGATAACCACATACTCGCTGCCCATAAAGGTTTTTTGCCGGTGTGTCGGGAAACACGAATCCACAGAGGGGCAAAGGCGAATTGTGGGATGGTATAGGTCGCCAGAATGGCGGTGAAGTAGGTGGCTTTGCTAAAGGGGATTGCTTCAGCTGGGATCACGTAGTCGACGAGGTAGGGCACCAGTAAACCGATGGTTGCCGCGCCGAAGGTTTCGATCCCAAATACCACCAGCAACAAGAAGGCGTGAGGGTTTTTGAAGACATCGGTAAATGATTTAAATGGGCTACTAGAGCCTCGGCCCTGAAAGTCGGTACGCTCAGGCAGAATCGCGGTAGATCCCAATACCAGGCCCATCACGCTAATACCGGCGATCATCGACAGGATGAAAGCCATGACTCTTTGATCCTCGGCGCTGCCAAGAAGGTAGACGAAAAGTAGGCCAAGTCCTGCACCAACAGCACCAATCATATGGGTGTAGCCGAATAATCTCGTGCGTTCGTGATAATTAGGCGTGAGTTCCATGCCAAGAGCACCATGGGGGACAAAGAATGCTGTGCTGGCGGTTTCGTAAACCAGTAGCGCGATGCCCATCCAGACGATGAGCTGCACGCCTTCGAGCATGGTGGGTGGCGACCACATCATGATCATGCCAAGTCCCATAGGGATCGCAGAAAAATACAGCCAGATTCTGCGCCGACCGAATCGGCTTTTAGTGTTATCTGAGAGGTATCCGACCATGGGATCAGAAAACGCATCCCAGAGTCTTGAGGCTGCAATCAGTGCGCCCATTGCAGCGGGTGCTATCAGTAAGACATCGGTTGAGAATTTCATCAGAAAGGTCGCGAACAAAAACCCCATCATGCGAAAGCCAATGCCAGGTGCAGCGTAGGCCCAGATCACTGAGGTTTTTAGGTGTTCAACCCCAGCGGTACCAGCTCTTTTTTTATCAAGGTTAATCGTTCGCTCGATGTTAATTGTCTCGGTCTCGATAGCGGCTTAAGTGAAATCAAACGTCTTGACTGCATTGAGCATCATTTGCACGGCCATCATCACCAGAATCATACCCATCAATCTTTCTACTGCGGTTAACCCACGTTCACCGAGGACCCGATGCAGTGGGGTTGCGGCGAGCAGTATGATCGCAGTCGCAACCCAAGCGCCGGTAATTGCGATCAATAGGTCAATTGTTGGGGTGGTTTTCGACATCAGCATCAGGACCGCCATGATTGAGGGGCCTGCGACTGCAGGAATCGCCAGTGGGACGATAAAGGGCTCCCCGCCAGGCCCATCGCCGAATAGTCCATCAGGTGAAGGAAAGATCATTCGAATGGCTATGATAAAAAGAATAATTCCACCGGAGATACTGATGGCTTCCTGGGAGAGCTGGAGAAAATCTAATATGTAACGGCCGCCAAAGAGATAAAGGAGCAGCACAACGTAGGCGATGAGCAGTTCGCGAATAGTGATGCGCAGATGCTTCTCGCGATCCACATCCTTAAGGACACTCAAGAACAGGGGGACGTTGCCCAATGGGTCCATAATCAAGAAAAAGACGACACCGGCACTTAGGATTTCAATCAAGGTCAGCCCCAAAAAAGACCATAGCATATCACTGTCGATCGATCCGCCGACGTGGATGCTGTAAATCAGCGCGATGGTTGCATAATGCTCATTTGCAAGGCGTTGAATTTTATAGATTTTAGGATGAATTTAGAGATATTCCTTAGCAACTTTGCGCATGAGAAAGCCAAACCCAAATGGGAAAAGAATGAAGTGTTGGGCGAGCACTTACCTGAATCCAGTCTATTGTCTCGATTAGCACGTTCAACTATCTGCTGACGGCCAATCTGGCTTCATAAAGTTTTCTGACGGTATTCCGATAATCTCGGTAGTGTTACCCTTTAGTTTTTGTTTCAGGGAGCACCCATGGAATATCGAAGGCTTGGTCGTCACGGCCTCGAAGTACCCGCTCTGTGTCTTGGTACCATGACCTTTGGTTTACAGGTTGATGAGAAGGTTTCCTTCGATATCATGGATAAGGCCGTCGACAATCGATTGTGCTTTTTCGACACTGCTGATGCCTATCCGCTAGGCGGAACGCCGCAAACGCAAGGTGAAACCGAAGCGATTATTGGTCGCTGGATGAAGCAGCGTGGCAACAGAGATGATCTAGTCATTGCCACCAAATGTTTTGCTCCAATGGGTAGAAGACCCAACAACAGAGGTTTGTCACGGCATCACATCGTGGCTTCCATCGAAGCCAGCCTTCGGCGTCTCCAAACCGATTACGTGGATATCTATCAATCCCACGGCTTTGACCCTGAAGTGCCTATCGAAGAATCCTTGCGGGCTTTTGATGACCTCGTGACGGCGGGCAAGGTTAGATACGCCGCCTGTTCTAACTATCCAGCCTGGCGATTAGCAGAAGCCATTAGCGCTGCTGAACGCCTTGGGATGACTGGGTACACCTCGGTACAGCCCAGGTATAACCTGTTGTATCGCGAGATTGAGACAGAGCTTTTGCCTCTGGTTCGACACCACGGGTTAGGTGTGCTGGTCTACAATCCCCTTGCCGGAGGCTTTTTGTCAGGCAAATATAAACCCGGTCAAGCGCCAGAAGAGGGTACCCGGTTTACCCTTGGAACCGCTGCGGATCGTTATCAAGCGCGGTATTGGCACGATAGTCAATTCGAAGCTGTAGAAACACTTAAGCATGCTGCTGCCAGCCGTGACTTGAGTCTGGTTTCGGTTGCCATTGCCTGGGTGCTGCGTCAGCCCGGCATTACCTCAGCCATCATCGGCGCGAGTCATCCAGATCAACTAGATGCGAACCTGGCGGCCTTTAATGTTGAGTTTGATGATGAATTGGTGAGTGCCTGTGAAGCGACCTGGTGGTCCTTGCCGCGACTGCCCATTGCTGAAGGTTATCGCTAAATACAACTTTTCTAGGAGAATATTTTATGGACGAACTCGCTTTTTCTGATGCCACTACACTCGCGGGGAAAATAAAGCGCAAGGAAATCAGTAGTGTCGAAATGCTGAATCATTATGTCGAACGCGTTGAACGCTATAACCCTGATATCAACGCCGTCATATTGTTTCAGCTCGACAAAGCTCGAACTCGTGCTGAGGCTGCCGATGCCGCACTAGCATCCGGCGAAGACTGGGGTCCGCTGCATGGTGTGCCAATGACGGTGAAAGAGTCCTACGATATCGAAGGACTGCCAACAACTTGGGGGGATCCAGCCAATAAAGACAATATCGCGAAGTCGGATGCAGTGGCTTGCGAGCGCTTGCAGGATGCCGGTGCAGTTATTTTTGGAAAAACTAACATACCGATTCACCTTGCTGATTTTCAAAGCTTCAACGAGGTCTATGGAACAACGGGCAATCCCCACAACCTTGATCGGACACCAGGCGGCTCCTCGGGTGGCAGTGCAGCCGCATTGGCGGCAGGACTGACGGGTCTTGAGATGGGCAGTGATATCGGAGGCTCGATTCGCAACCCTGCTCACTACTGTGGTGTTTTTGGCCACAAACCTACCTGGGGGGTATTGCCGATGCGAGGGCATGCTTTGAAAGGGGTGGTGACGCCTTCGGATATTTCGGTGATTGGGCCCCTTGGCCGCAGCGCTGACGACCTAAGATTGGTCATGGATATTGTCGCAGGAGCTGATGAACTTCACCTACCAGGTTGGCAAATTGCGTTGCCAGAACCGACTCAAAAAAGCCTTGCTGATTTCCGGGTTTGCGTCTGGTTAGATGAGCCTTCAATTGCTCCGGTTGATGAGGCGATGAAAGATCGCGTGCTTAAAGTTGCGCAGCTGGTTGAGGAGGCGGGCGGACATGTGGACTATAACGACCGGCCAAACTTTGACGTAGCGGCCTCTCATGATTGTTATACCAATCTGCTGCATTCGGCGATGTCAGCTCGATCTGCTAACGATGTATTCGAGGCGGGCGTTAAACGCAGAGCGGCACTGGAGAAGGGCGACCAAAGTTCACTCGCAAAAGTGACCAGAGCCTCCACGCTTTATTATCGAGAATGGCATGCTATCAACGAGCAGCGTACTCATTTGCGTTGGGCCTGGCATGAGTTCTTCAAGCAATACGATGTGGTGCTAACACCAATGTGTATGACCTCGGCATTTCCCCATGACCATAACCCAAAAAATTCCGAGCGCATTATTCAGGTCAACAACACACCTGTGAATTATTTCGATCAAGTTTTTTGGGCCGGACTGACAGGAGTGTCTTACCTGCCTTCAACGGTGGTTCCTACCGGGCTAGACAGTCAAGATTTACCGATTGGCGTACAGATTGTCGCTCGAGAAATGGGTGATCTAACCAGTATCGAATTTTCAAGGTTAGTTGATCTGGAATTAGGAGGCTTTACACCTCCGTCCGCCTATAAAGACTAATAGTTGTCAGGAGTATTGAAATAACGTGAAGAATCTTCT